>CACXNN010000049.1 GCA_902768995.1 uncultured Eubacteriales bacterium
ATCCTGTATACTGGCCCCATGGAATACGATCGTGAGTTAGCGCGCAAAAAGGCCGCCCGCCGCCGGGCCGCCGAAAAGAGAAGAAGGCTCCGCCGCCGTCGCCTCCTGGTGCTGGGGGCCGCGGCGCTGATCCTGGTGCTGGTCGTCGTCGGGGCGGTGTCCCTGATCGTCCGGGCCGTGCGCAAGAGCAGGCAGGCCTCCGCCCTGGAGCCCGGCCTCCCCCAGGCCGTGGCCGCCACCGCCACCGCCGCCCTGCCCACCGCTGCCCCTACCCCGGCCCCCACCGCTGTGCCGGCCACCCCCGCCCCGCGCATCGAGGCCGCCTGGTACCAGGAGCGGATGGCCCAGCTCTATCACAACCTGTCCACCTACGGCCACTACTCGGACGCCGCCGCCCTCTACAGGGCCCTGGACGAGATGCAGATCGACCCCAACGGCAAGATGCTGGCCATCACCTTCGACGACGGCCCCTACCCGCCCATCACCGGCCAGATTTTGGACGTGCTGGAGGCGAACCACGCCCGGGCCACCTTCTTCATCAAGGGCGCCTACGTGGACGCCAACCAGGACCTGATCAAGCGGGAGCTGGGCCTGGGCTGCGAGATCGGCAACCACACCATGAACCACGAGGACCTGGAGAAGCTGTCCCCGGAGGAGAGGCGCGCCAGCGTGGGCGGAGTGAACGACATGATGCAGGAGCTCTTCGGCTACCGGGTCCACCTGCTCCGGCCCCCCTATATCAAGTACGGCGACAAGGGCACGGACACCCGGAAGGACATCGTGGCCATGGCCAAGGAGTACGAGCTGGCCATCATCAACCATACCCGGTCCAGCCACGACTCCCACGACGACTACACCGCCCAGATGATGATCGACCGGATCCTGGCCGAGAAGGACGAACTGGGCCGGGGCCTCAACGGCGCCATCCTCCTGTTCCACGACAAGTACCCCAAGACCGTGGAGGCCATGAAGGTCATCCTGCCCGCCCTGCAGCAGAAGGGCTACCAGCTGGTGACGGTGTCGGAGCTGCTGAACTGCTCCAAGGAAGGATTGAACTGGGGCTGGATCTATTCGAAGGCAGACTAAAACCAAACGACCATCTCTCCGTTCCGACCCGGAACGGAGATTTTTTTATTTTTCTTTTTTCTTTTAGCGTTGATTTAAGGTTCGGCGGGTATCATAGGCCCAACAAAAACCAAGAAGGAAGGTGCTGCATATGAAAAAGAGCATGAAGATAGCCGTGGCGGCGTTGGTCGCGTTCGTGATCCTGGGTACGTGGGCGGTGGGGTTCGCCATCGCGGAGGCGGATAAGACGAGTTCCGCCGAGGCCTCGTCCGCCGTAGTCCAGGCCCAGACCCTTAGCAGCGGGACCGCCCTTGCCAGCGGGACCGTCGCCGCGGGCACGCCCATCTATGATCAGAGCGAGCTGTTCACCGATCGGGACCTGGTTCAGACGGCGGATCTGACCGAGGCCGTGACCTACGCGGTGGCCGACGGCCAGGACATCACCATCACCGAAGCCGGGGTCTGCGTGCTCACGGGCCAGGCGAAGGACGTGACCGTGTACGTGGCCGCGGACAAGGAGGACAAGGTGCAGCTGGTGCTGGACGGCCTCGCCATCACCAACGGCGACGCCCCCGCCATCTACGTGAAGTCCGCCGACAAGGTGTTCGTCACCACCGCTGGGGACAGCGCCCTCGCCGTCACCGGGGCCTTCTCGAGCGACGGGGACACCCACACGGACGGGGTCATCTTCTCTAAGAGCGACCTGGTGCTGAACGGCACCGCCACGTTGACCGTCACCTCCTCGGAGAACGGCATCGTGGGCAAGGACGATCTGAAGATCACCGGCGGCACCTATTTGGTGTCCGCCCAGAGCAAGGCCATCGAAGCCAACGATTCCATCCGCATCGCCGACGGGGTCTTTGAGCTCACCGCCGGCACCGACGGCCTCCACGCCGAGAACGACGACGACGATACCACGGACTACATCTACCTGGGCGGCGGCACGTTCACCATCCAGGCCGGGGACGACGGCCTCCACGCCACCGCCGTGATCCAGGTGGACGACGGCCAGCTCACCATCGCCGCCGCCGAGGGCATCGAGGCCACCTACGTCCAGCTCAACGGAGGCACCATCGCCATCAGCAGCTGGGACGACGGCATCAACGCGGCCCAGAAATCCAAGGCCTATCGGGCCACCGTGGAGATCAACGGGGGCGACATCACCATCGCCATGGGCGCCGGGGACACGGACGGCGTGGACTCCAACGGGGACATCCTCATCAACGGGGGCACCGTTTCCGTCACCGGCAACAGCACCTTCGACTACGACGGCACCGGCACCATCACCGGCGGCACCGTCATCGTCAACGGCCAACAGGTCACCACCCTGCCCAACCAGATGATGGGCGGCAGAGGCGGCTTCGGCGGCGGCTGGGGCGGCTTCGGCGGCCCCGGCGGCCGGCGGGGATGGTAACAGGGTATACAGCAAAAGCGCCCCGGGCACAGGCCCGGGGCGCTTTCCTATTCCGCTTTACGCGCCGTCCTTGAAGGCGATGACCGTCACCTTCAGCTGCACGTCCTCGTCCGGCATGACGAACTGGAACTCCCCCGGCCGGAGGAAGCGCCCGTCCACGCCGTTCACGTACAGCTCCCCGTCGGAGATCACGGAGGTCATGACCGTGACGGTCTGGCCGGGCTTGGCGTACTTGGGGCACTGGTGGACGAACCGGTCCCCCGAGATCACGGTGATCCGCCGATAGCCGCTGAAGAGGACGGCGGTGCAGATCATGAACACGATCAGCAGCAGCCCCATCCAAACGATCCATTTTCGTAGATTCATAGCCTGTTTCCATCCTTTCCCGGGCTGCTTCTATCATACCCGGCTCCGGGCCGCCCGTCAAGGCGTCCAGTCCGATACCTTCATCTTGGCCGTCAGCACCCGGACCACGCTCTCGTTGAGCCGTTCCTCGCTGATGGTGCCGTTCTCCACGGCCTCCGTGAGCCCCTTTAAAATGGCCCGCTGGTAGTCGTGGTTGGCCCCGCAGAGGACGAGATCGCCCCCCGCCAGAATGAATCGGACCGCCGCCTGCTCCAGGGAGGCCTGGGACCTGAGGCCGTTCATGCGGAAGTCGTCGGCCAGGATCAGCCCCTCGAAGCCCATCTCCCCCCGCAGGATGTCGGTCAAAAATATCTCGCTCAGGGAGGCGATATTATCCGGGTCCACCTCGGGGTAGAGGATGTGGGCCACCATGACCCCGTCCGCCCCCGCTGCCACGGCCCGCTCGAAGGGCACCAGCTCGTAGGCACGCAGCTCCGCTAGGCCCTTCTTCACCACCGGCGTCACGTTGTGGGAGTCGGCGGCGGTGGCCCCGTGGCCCGGGAAGTGCTTCACCACGGACAGGCACCCACCCTCCTGGAGCCCCGCCACCGCGGCGCAGCCGATCCGGGCCGCCGTCTCCGCGTCCCGGCTGATGATCCGCTTGCCCAGGAAGGTCTTGGACGGGTCCTTCGCTACGTCCAGCACCGGGGCGAGGTCCGTGTTGATGCCCACGTCGTAAAGGGCGGTGGCGATGCGCTGGAATTGGAGCCGGGCCGCCTCCGCGTCGTCGCTCTGGCCCAGGGCGTCGGCGCCCACGATCTTGTTCCGCCAGCGGAAGCGGGTCACGGTGCCCCCCTCCACGTCGATGCTGACGAGCAGGGGGATATTGGTGGCGCTGTGGGCGCGGATGTCCTGCGTCAGCTGGGCGCACCGGTCGAAGCCCCCGTCCCTGTCGTCCCGGCTGATGTTCTGGCCGTAGAGGATCACGTTGCCCACGGCATAGTCCGCCATGATCTTCCCGAACTCGCTGGACACCGATTTGGTGCCGGAGAAGCCGAACATGACCAGCTGGCCGATCTTCTCCCGGTCCGTCATGCCCGCCACGTAGTCCCTGAGCCGCACCTCCACCGGCACCGGCGTGGGCTCGGGGGTGGGCGTAGGCTCCGGGGTCGCCGTAGGCTCGGGCGTGGGCGTAAAGGTTGGCGCAGCCGTGAACAGGGGCGCGGCGGTGGCCGCGGCCGTCACCTGGCCGGGGCGGCCGGCTGTCTCCGAGGGCACGTATGTGATTGTCCCGTCCGCCGCCTGCCCGCCGCAGCCCATGAGCAGGAGCAGGAGGCAAAGGAGGATCCAAAGTCTTTTCATGTTTTTAGTATACCACATTCCTCTCCCTTTGACTACCGAAAAACCGCCCATATTGACGGGGCGGGAAAAGGATGGTATGCTCATGAAAATATCGGAAGGGAGGGGTTTTTATGAAGCCGCGGCTTATGGAAGCGCTGGAAAACATGCGGCGGCACAACGCCGGGGTCATGAGCCGGGAGTGCTTCGGCTTCGAGCCGGACGTGCCCTACGACGCCCTGGTGGTGGCCACGAGCTGGAAGCCGGACAAGACCGTTTTGGACCCGTCCTTCACCGTGACCCAGCTCACCCAGCACGCCTATTTCTCCGGGTTCCTGGTGGAGAAGGAGGGTCGCAGGATCGCCTGGGCCCAGACCGCCTCGGGAGCCTGTAACGTGCTGGACCATATCTCCATCTGCGCGGAGCTGACATTCCGAAAGATGATCTTCGTCGGCGCCGTGGGCGGCCTCACCGCCGATTTTCCCGTGGGGACCATCTGCACGCCGGAGGTATGCTTCGACGGCACCTACGCCGGGGCCTACTTCGAGGAGAAGCTGCCCGCCTTCACCCCCGGCGGCCCCGTCCTTCCCCCGGATCGGGCCTATGTGGACCGGGTGGCGGCCCTGGGGCGGCGGCTGGGGTACGAGATCAAGCCGGGGAAGGTGTTCTGTACGGATTCCATCGCCCTCGAATACTCCCACCTGGACGAGATACGAGCCACCGGCGCGGAGCTGATCGAGATGGAGACGGCTCTTTTCTACCGGCTGGCGGACCTGTTCGAGGTGCCCGCCGTGGCCCTGCTGGCGGTGTCGGACAACTCCGCCACCGGCGCGCCGCTGCTGGGGCGGCAGGAGCCCTGTTTGGACTATCGCCGGGCCCGAGGCTGGGCCATACCGGATTTGATCTATCACATTGCGAAAGGAGACGAGTGATATGCTGCTGATCGAACCCGCGCTGGAATACGCCAAGGATATCGAGGCCTACCGGCAGGAGTTTTTGGATATAGAGGGGTCCATGGACGGGTGCGGGTCGCTGCGCCGGTGCGCCACCGGGGCGGAGTGGATCGAGAAGTGCCGCCTGGGCAAGGACCCGGCCACCGTGCCCGCGCATCTGGTCCCGGCCACCCAGTTCATCTATGTACGGGAGGAGGACGGCCGGGTGGTGGGCATGCTGCAGATCCGGCACTGTTTCAACGAGTATCTCGAGAAGTACGCCGGGCATATCGGCTACAGCGTCCGCCCCTCCGAGCGCCGGAAGGGGTACGCCACCGCCATGCTCCGCGACGCCCTGCCCCACTGCCGGGCGCTGGGCATCCTGGACGTGCTCATCTCCTGCCTCACGGACAACGAGGGCTCCCGCCGGACCATCCTCGCAAACGGCGGCGTCTACGAGTCCACCGTCCACGAGCCGGAGCGGGATAGAGATTTAGAAAGGTATTGGATTCATCTTTAAGATTATCTTTTGCCGCTTTTTCTTTTCGTGAAGGGGTGCGAAGCCGAGCGCTGCCTGTGGCAGATTAAGCGAGGCAAAGCACGGGCAAAACAACGAGAAACCAAACGAAGTGAGGTTTCGACTATGTTTTGCCCATGGGTAAAAGCGGCGCAAAAAAGAGAAGCTCAAGAAAAGTAAAGGGGAGAGGCAACGAAGCTTCTCCCTTTTCTTAAAGTTCTTTTTGGTCCTTTTTCTTTCAAGAAAAAGGATCGGGCTTTCAATTATTTCCTCATTATTTCCCCGTTGTAAACGGGATATTCAGCTTCTGCAGCAGGGCCGTGACCTCGTCGTAGGCGGCTTTGATGGCATGGTCGTCCTTGAGCTCCACGGTGGTCTCCGCCTTGTAGTCCTTCAACAGGTTCTCCTCCAGCTGAGCGAGATTTACCTCCTGCCCCTCGTAGAGGAGCTTGTCCTCCTTGACGGTGACGGTCAGCACCCCGTCGTCCTGGGGCGCGGCGACCTCCTGCACCTTCTCCTGCACCGTCTCCACGGCCTCCTGGGCTTTCTCCTGGACCTGCTCCACGGTCTCGGCCGCCTTCTCCTGGGCCGTCTCCAACGCCTGCCCGGTCAAAAGGCCGCCGCCCTCCCGGCCGATGCCCAGCCCGAAGTGGCCGCCCGCCAGCAGCAGCGCCAGGATCACCGCCCCCGCGGTCACCTTGCCGCCCGTATGCCGATTCCTTTTGGGACTCCGCTTGCTGTCTTCCATGGTTTTTTTACCTCCTTATGGGTCTATCCTTCGTGAATGTCCAGCTCCAGCACGCTCAGCGGGATGTCCCGGTCCCGGGCCTCCCCCTTCACCTCCTGGACGATGCGCTCGATCATGTCGTATTCCGCGTGATAGACGCGGGCCCGATCGTATTGAAACACCAGGAACGCCGCCTCCCGGTCCGTGCTCTTCAGCTTGTCCAGCAGCAGCCCTCGAAGCCGGTTGTAGGCGTAGGTGTCGTCGTCCCAGTCGTAGTCGATGAGGACGGTCCCCGCCCCCTCCGTCTCCAGGCGGATATCGCCCGCCTTGTCCACGCTGACGGTCATCACCAGAGAGTTGTCGAGGACGATGTTCTCCGTCCACAGCTGCCGCTGCAGGCCCTCCGCCCGCTCCTCCTGAGCTTCCGCCCGCCGGGCCTCCGCGTCGGCCCGGTCCCGCTGGGCCTGAGCCTCCGCCTCCAGGGCCGCCCGCTCGCTCCGGGCCTCGGTGAGCTCCGCCTGCATCTGGGCGGCGGCGGTCTCCGCCTGGGCCGAGGCGTCCATGGCCTGGGCCGTGGTGGTCTTGGCCTGGATGAGCAGGATGAAGAGCATGATGAGGATCACGTCCAGCAAGGACGTGAGCTCTATGAAGATCTCCCGCCGCCTCACCGGTCCCTATCCTCCGTGAGCAGCTCCCGCCGCTGCAGCAGCAGGTCCACGGCCTTGTCGTTGTCCTCCATGCGGGCGGAGAGGAACCCGTCCAGGAGCTTGAAGAGGATGGCGAACACCAGCCCCCAGAAGGTGGACGTGAGGGCGGCGAAAAAGTTGGTCTGCATGTCGGCCATGTCCGCCACCATGGGCAGGAGCGACACCACCGTGCCCAATATGCCCAGCAGGGGGAAGATGGCGGTCACGTTCATGAACACGGAATACAGGCTCTCGGACCGCTTGCGCATGGCCACCACCTGCTCCTCGTCCACGTCCCGGATGGCCTTGGAGACGCTGTCCGGGTCGTTCCGCCGGGAGGGGACGAAGACGATCATATGGAGCTTCCGGTAGAGCCTGTCCGCGTTCTTGCGGGCGAAATAATAGCAGACCCCGTTCAGCGCCGCGGCCACGAAGATGATGAGGTCGAACCCCAGCAGATTGTGAGCGATCACCTGAAAAACCGACATAGCTCGTACCTCCCGTCTATCAGTATACAGAATCCGCGGCCCCATGGCAACAGGAAACTGTTTCCCCCATCTCAGCGATCCCCCGGCCCGTCCTGCAACAGCGCCGAAAGGGCCGTGTACTCCCGCTGGTAGATGCCCCGGCGCTCCTCGTCGGTGGCCGCATAGTCATCGTGGCGGGAGAAGATTTGAAGGGCCTCCTCCACGGGCAGCCAGCGGGGCTCCAGGCCCATCCTTTGCTCCGCTTCCGTGAGCTTTGACTGGCAGCGGCCCACCACGGCGCCGAAGAAGTAGCGGCTGACGTATTTGCAGTCCTCGTAGTATTCCTGGAGCTCCAACGCACAGGCCGACGGCAGGACGACGCGACCCGTCTCCTCCGCCAGCTCCCGGACGCAGCAGGTCCCCTCGTCCTCCCCCGCCTCCAGGCCGCCACCGGGGATCATCCAAAGATCGTCCCGGGCGGCGTAGGACAAAAGGATGCGGCCGTCCTCGATGATGACGCCCCGGCAGGCGGTGCGCTCATGGGTCCAATGGCCGAAATAGTTTTTGCCCACGATCTCGATGGTCCTCATGGTGCTTTCCCCTCCACGGGCCGGTAGCCCTCGAAGATGACGGCGTGGTTCTCCCCCATGAGCCGGGCGTGGTCCCGGGGCTCCCGGGCGGTCCAGAGGACCTTCATGGGGCCCATAGTTTCGCACAGGCGGACGCTGAGGGGCTTGGGGCCCAGGCGGTAGGCGACGAACTGGGGCCGGGTCAGGCAGTTGGTCAGGAGCCGGGACATCATGAACGCCAGATACCATTTGATGTGCTGTTTGGAAAAGCAGGCCGCCTCGGACAGCTGCCCCCGGAGGCGCTTGGGGTCGTGCTGCTTGAACCAGCGGACCATGGCCGGGTGGAAGCTCTCCACGCAGGCGGGGCCGCCGTACTCGTCCAGCATCCGGCGGGTGGCCTCGCATATGAGCGCCCAGTCCGGGCCGTATTTCAGCTCCACGATCAGGGGCTGCTTGCCGTCGAATATCTTCAATACCTCCGAGAACAGGGGTATCCGAGCCTGGGTGCCGAA
>CACXNN010000050.1 GCA_902768995.1 uncultured Eubacteriales bacterium
TTACACTGCCAAGACCAAGCTCCTTCGGGCTGAAATGAAGGAAGCGGGCGTGGCGGACGTGGACGCCAAATTCAGCATCTTCGACAAGGTCACGGCGGAGGGCAGCAAGCTGGAGAGCGGCTACAACTATTCCCGTGAGCGCGCCGAGTCCATGATGAAGAACATCGAGGCGGTCCTCATCGACTCCATCGACCAGGAGCCGAAGAAGGTCGCCAAGGAGATGAAGCTCATCAAGGCGGACGAGAAGAACCTCTACAATCCCTATCTGATCGACAAGGGCAAGAGCGAGCTGCCGTCGCTGATGGAAGCGTTCAGCAACGCGATCCCCGAGTATGTCGCCACGGGCAAGCACGAGAAGACGGACGGCCTCCTGCGGAAGATGCAGGGGCTCCTGAAGAAGGTGCTGGAGACCACCATGCCCGACTTCTACGCCATGGCGTACTGCCGGATGAACAACGCCATGCCCGCGTATCACGACGACAACGCCGCTCTGAACAGCGAGATGCAGGCCATCTTCAACGAGCGCTTCCTCGACAGCTTCCACAAGGACGTGGCGGCCGGCATCGAGAATTCCAACCGGAAGTCCTTCGACAAGAAGGGCAGTATCGTGGAGAGCTTGAACACCGCTCTGGAAAAGATGAGCGGCGAGGGCCGGATCGATCTGAAGGTGGCGAAGGAAGAGACCAGGAAGTGCGCCACGGAGATCGAGAACGCTCTCGACAAGCTGGCCATCAACAAGGACAGTATCGCCTACACCTTCAAGTCCAGCATCACCGCGGCGGTCAACACCTACGGCGAATCCCTCCGGGTGGAGAAGCTGAAGCATCCCGGCAAGAAGGACCGTATGTTCAAGGATCGTATGGATATCGATCTCTATCAGAACAATATCCGCCTGATCCTCACCCATGCCCGGGACTCCTTCCAGAATCAGCTGGACTCCGCGGAGAAGCTCAATGCGGAGGACCTGTCCAATGAAATGGTGAAGTTCCTCTGCAACGAATCCTCCAAGCGGGTCTTCAAGGTCACGAAGCGCAAGGCACAGATCCGCGCCATCGAGCTCATGGAGGAGGTGGGCATCGCCAATGCCCGTCAGCGGTATCGCCAGTATCCCTTCGAGTTCTCCGGCGGCATGCGCCAGCGTATCGTTATCGCCATCGCTCTGGCGGCGAACCCGGACATCCTGATCTGCGACGAGCCCACCACGGCTTTGGACGTGACGATCCAGGCCCAGATCCTAGAGCTGATCAACAAGCTGAAGGCCGAGCGCCAGCTGTCCATCATCTTCATCACCCACGATTTGGGCGTCGTGGCCAACATGGCGGACAAGATCGCCGTCATGTATGCCGGCAAGATCGTGGAATACGGCACGGCGGACGACGTCTTCTACGATCCTCGTCATCCGTACACCTGGGCCCTGCTCTCCTCCATGCCGGATCTGGACACCAAGGAGAAGCTGGACGCCATCCCGGGCACCCCGCCCAACATGATCTTCCCGCCCAAGGGCGATGCGTTTGCTGAGCGCAACAAGTACGCCATGCAGATCGACTTCGAGGAGCAGCCGCCCATGTTCAAGGTCTCGGATACCCACTATGCGGCCACGTGGCTGATGCATCCGAGCGCCCCGAAGGTGGAACCGCCCAAGATCGTTACCGATCGTATCGCACGCATGAAGAAGCTCAACGAGGAGAGCAGAGGTGATTCCAATGAGTGAAAACGTGACCACGAAAGAGAAGGGCAACAAGCTGGACGCCATGCTGCGCGTGGACAACTACACGCCGGAATTCGATCCGGAAAAGGAACCGATCCTTCGCGTTGAGCATCTCAAACAGTACTTCAAGAGCACCAAGGCGGTGGACGACGTGAGCTTCACCATCAAAAAGGGTGAGGTGTTCGGCCTCGTGGGCGAGTCCGGCTGCGGCAAGACCACCACCGGCCGTTCGATCATCGGCCTGTACGACATCACGGACGGCGACGTCTTCTTCCGCGGCAAGCGCATCGGCATGGGCGTGGACGCCATGAAGCGCTGGAAGAAGAAGTACGCGGCGGCAAAAGCCGCCGGCGACGCCAAGGCCATGGCGGAGCTGAAGAAGGACAAGGAGATCCACAGCCAGCTCATGACCAAGATCCAGATGATCTTCCAGGACCCGGTGGGTTCCTTGGACCCCCGCATGACGGTCCGCGAGATCATCGCGGAAGGCCTGAAGATCCGCGGCATCCGCGACAAGCAGTTCATCGACGAGCGCGTGGCGGAGGTGCTGGAAAAGGTGGGCCTGGTCCCGGAGCACGCGGAGCGGTATCCCCATGAGTTCTCCGGCGGCCAGCGGCAGCGTATCGGCATCGCTCGCGCCATCATCCTGCAGCCCGATCTCATTATCGCGGACGAACCTATCAGCGCCTTGGACGTTTCCATTCAGGCGCAGGTCATCAACCTGATGAACGACCTCAGAGACGAGATGGGCCTGACGATCATGTTCATCGCCCATGACCTTTCCGTGGTCAAGTACTTCTCCGATCGTATCGGCGTCATGTACTTCGGCAAGATGGTGGAGCTGGCGGATTCCGACGAGCTGTTCGCCCATCCCATGCATCCGTATACGAGATCGCTCCTTTCCGCCATCCCGCTGCCCGACCCGAACTACGAGAAGCGCCGCAAGCGTATCACCTACGTGCCCTCCCTGACCCATGACTACTCGAAGGAAGGTCCGGAGTTCAAGGAGGTCGTTCCCAACCACTTCGTGCTGTGCAACACGGCGGAGTGCGAGAAGTATCGTCAGGAGATAGCCGAGATCGATGCGAAGACTAAGAATAACGGATGATCACCCCTGGCTGCGGTATGTCCTGGCCATCGCCGTAGGGCTGCTGCTGGCGCTCACCGTCTGTTTTGCAAGGGATATCTTTCACGAAACGGACGTCGCGCTGATCGTCCGCTACCTGAGCGACGCGTTCCTGGTGCCGGGCGTGCTGCTGACGGGGATCGGCCTGCTCTCCTTCCTGAAGAAGGAGGGGACCTACGACGGGCTCACGTACAGCTTCCATTCCATGCGGATGGCGTCGGCCAGGCGGTTCAGCGACGAGGCCCACGACGACATGGCCCGGACCTACTACGACTACAAGCAGAGCGTCAAGGCCAAGCGGAAGGTCGCCTGGCACCTGATCATCGTTGGCGGCGTGTTCCTGCTGGCAGCGATCGTGCTGACCATCGTCTTTCTCAAGGCGTTCTGAATCATCGATCCAAACAGAAAACAGACCCTGCGCCAAGCGACGCAGGGCCTGCTTTTTATGTGGCGCCTCGGTCCGTCGAAATATATACCATGATTTGCCAACAAGGGGGTTGACAGATCGGTTTATTTACGATAAACTTCAGATAAGGTTTATTGATGGTAAACCAAGGAGGTGCCAGTCATGGATGCAAGAGAACAGATGCCGGCCGAGGAGCAGGAACGGATCTATCAAAACGCGCTGCTGCTGATCGATGGAGACCTTTACGCGGAAGCAGCCGACGAGCTGGCCCGCATCCCCGAGTATAGGGACGCCGCCCAGAAAAGGATCGAATGCGAGGAGAGGAAGGCGACGAAGCGCCTGGACGAGATATACGAGGAAGCCGACAAGGCCGCCGCCAATATGAACGTGCGGAGCCAGGAGAAGGCGATCCAGATCTTCGAGCGCATCCCCGGCTACCGGGATGCGGACGAGCGCATCCAGCAGGCAAAGCGCACCATCGAGGAGATCATTCGGAAGGAACGGGCGGATCGGGAGGAAGCCATCCGCGCCGCGAAGCAGCGGGAGAAGGAACGGAAGAAGCGCATCAAGCGGATCATTTTGGGCGCCGTGGGCGTGGTACTTGCGGCCGCCGCCTGCTTCGTCGGCGCGTCCCTGTACAAGAAGTACGCCGTTCCCGCCCTGCAGTACCGTCGGGGCGTGGCGCAGATGGAGGCCGGCGCCTACGACGACGCGTATCGGACGCTGCACGGCATGAACTACCAGGACAGCAGCGATCTCATCTTTCAAATCGCCAAGGATCGGCTGAACAACGCCGAGATCGGCTCCACCGTTTTGTTCGGCGCGTACCCCCAGGGCCCCATCACGTCGGAGGAGAAGGACCCCGTCGAATGGATCGTACTGGACAGGGACGGCAGCAAGCTGATGCTGATCACCAAATACGCGGTGGATGCCCTCCCCTACATGCGATACTCCTTCGAAAAGGAGCATACGCCCGTCACGTGGCGGACGTGCCTGCTGCGCCAATGGCTGAACGACACGTTTTTGGAAACGGCCTTCGATCCGGGGGAGGTACGGATGCTGAAGCGGACGAGGCTGAAAAAAACGGACGGCTCCTACGACACTACGGATAGGGTCTTCCTGTTGAGCGTACAGGAAGCTAAAACGTATTTTCCCACCGATGAGGACCGCAAGTGCACCGCTACCAAGTACGCCATCGGGTTCGGCGCCTATCGTAGCAGCGTCGAGCACACCTGCCTGTGGTGGCTGCGCACGCCCATCTATTCCGAGAGCAACATGACGGAGCAGGTGCAGGTGGCCGATGAATCCTATATAACGTACCGCATCGCCTGCGTCGGCACCTCCGGCCAGATCGTCAGCGTGGGCCACGGGGTCCTGAACAGCGGATACGGGGTGCGTCCCGTGATCTGGGTGGATACCGAGGCGACCGCGGAGCTGCCCCTGCCCAAATAAGGAACCAAAACGCGAAATCGAATGCAGGGAGAGAGATCGGATATGGAACAACTGGTACTTGGAGAGGTTCAGGAACGATTTGCGAAGATCGTTTGGGCGAATGCGCCGATTCCGTCGGGGGAGCTGGTGAAACTCTGCGAGAAGGAGCTGTGCTGGAAAAAGCCCACGACCTATACCGTGTTGCGCAAGCTTTGTGAACGCGGATTGTTTGAAAACGTCAACGGCATCGTCAGGGTCCGCGTTTCTAAGGAATCCTTTTACGCGGCGCAGAGCGAGCAGCTCATCAACAGCTCGTTCAACGGTTCTCTTCCGGCGTTTCTGACCGCGTTTACCGCGCAGAAGGGGCTGTCGGACCAGGATGCGAACGAGATCATTCGCATGATCGAAGCGTATCGAAAGGAGAACGGCAAATGAGCTCGTGCTTTCTGAAGGTGTTGAACATAAGCATCACGGCAGGCTGGCTGGTGCTGGCCGTCGTGCTGCTGCGGTTCGCCCTGAGGAAAGCGCCGAAATGGGTGTGCTGTATGCTGTGGGGGCTGGTCGCGCTGCGTTTGGTGCTGCCGTTCACGATTGAAAGCCGATTCTCCCTGCTCCCCAGCGGGGAACCGGTCCAAACGGGATCCGCAACGGCGGCCTCGGCGGCGAATTTGCAGACCGCAACCGTCCCCCATGAGCAGATCGTGCTGCACAGTGGGTTCGCCGCGGTCGATGACGCAGTGAATTCGGTCATGACAACGGCAGGAACGGATACGATCGCATCGATCCAGAGGGCGGCGGCGTGGATCTGGCTCATGGGCGTCGGCGCCATGCTGCTGTATGCCACCGTCAGTTTCTTGCACATGAAACACAAGGTGCGTGCGTCGATCGAGAAGGAACGGAACGTTTACGTCTGCGACGATGTGGTCAGTCCCTTTATTCTGGGCGCTATCCGCCCGGCGATCTATTTGCCCTCCGGGCTCGACGAGAAGAGCCGCGCGCATGTTTTGGCCCATGAACGCGCGCATATCCAACGTCTGGATCATCTCATAAAGCCGCTGGGCTTCCTGCTGCTTTCGATCCATTGGTTCAATCCGCTGATCTGGTTCGCGTTCGTTCTGTTCAGCCGCGACATCGAGTTTGCCTGCGATGAAAAGGTCATCGCGCGGCTTGACGTGGAAGGCAGAGCGGCCTATTCCCATACACTGCTCGCGTTCAGCCGCCTCGGCAAGGCGATCACGGTCTGTCCGGTCGCGTTCGGCGAAGTCGGCGTCAAAGAGCGCGTCAAGTCGGTCCTGGGGTATAAAAAGCCCGCGATATGGGTCGTTCTGGTCGCGCTGATCGCCGGCGCTGCCGTCGCCGTTTGCTTTTTGACGGCTCCAACGCCTGCACAGACGGCTCAATTGTATGTGGAAGATGCTCCCTTGCCCTCGTACGAGCGGCCGTGGCCGAAGGAGCCCGTCAAAGGCGGCGGGGAAAACGAGGTGCAGCCGGAGCCGGAGCCGGAGAGACCAACAGCCATTCTGAATCTGCTGACGTGTGTCGATCAGCAATGCATCGAAGCGGATTGACCGGCTCAAGCATATAAAAGGGGCGGCGGCTCTTTGCTGCAAACGGATCCTATCCGACGCAAAATCCGGCAGGCATCGTCCTGTTCGGCCCGATGAGGCCGGACGGGACGACGTTTTTTTATTTACCTGTTACAAATGATATATATTTGTTTCCCTTTGGAAACCCCCCTTGCGCTTTGTAGGAGCCGTGTTACAATGTACCCGGGGGAAAATGCAGCCATGGGGCAAAAAAATGAGGCGCGCTTTCGGGCGCTCATGGAAAAAGCCGATTATCTGACCAACATCAGCCAGACCCTGTCCTGGGATATGCGGGTGATGCTGCCGGCAGGCGCCGCCGCCTATCGGGGCGCCGAGATAGGCTTCCTGGCGGGGCAGCTCCACGCCCTTCAGACCTCCGAGGAGATGGAGGAGCTTTTGCTGTCCCTGGAGGCGGACCCGCCGGAGGACCCCGTCACCCGGGCCATGGCGGCCAAGGCCCGCCGGACCTTCGACACGCTCAAGCGGGTGCCGGAGGACCTGTATGCCGCCTGCTCAGCCCATACCCTCCGGACGGAGCAGCTGTGGCCCCGGGCTCGGGCGGAGAGCGATTATGAGCTGATCCGGCCCCAGTTGGAGCAAGCCTTCGCCTATCGACGGGCCCTGGCGGCCTGCTGGGGCTTCGAGGACGACCCCCTGACCGGGCTCATGGACCGGTGGGAGGCGGGAGACACCCGGGCCGAGATGGATGCTCTGTTCCGGGAGCTGAAGGCGGCGCTGGTGCCCCTGGTCCAGCGGCTGAGGGACCTGCCTCCGCCGGATCGGACGCCCCTTCTGGGCGACTTTCCAAAGGCGCAGCAGAAGGCCCTCTGCCGCCAGGTGCTGACCGCCGTGGGCTTCGATTTTCAGCGGGGCCGGGTGGACGAGAGCGCCCATCCCTATACCACCTTCAACCATCGGGGGGACGTGCGCATCACCTGCCGCTACTTTGAGGACGACTTCACCCGGGCGGTGGGCTCCAGTCTACACGAGGGGGGCCACGCCATCTACTGGCAGAACATAGGGGAGGAGCTGGCGGGCACCGGGTTGGACCAGTCCGCGTCGCTGGCCCTGGACGAGTCCCAGGCGCGCTTCTTGGAGTGTATGCTGGGCCGCAGCCTGCCCTTCTGGCAATGGGCCCTGCCCCTGGCGGGGCGGTATTTCTCGGGGCTGGCGGGGACGGACCCGGAGGCCTTCTGGCGGGGGCTCAACGCCTTCCGACCCACGCCCCTACGGCTGGAGGCGGACGAGCTCAGCTACAACCTGCACATCCTCCTCCGGTACGAGCTGGAGAAGGAGCTCTTCGACGGGGCCTTGTCCTTCCGGGATCTGCCGGACGCTTGGAACGAGAGATCGGCGTCGTACCTGGGCGTGCGGCCTCGGTCCGACGGGGAGGGGGTGCTCCAGGACATGCACTGGTTTAGCGGCTATATCGGCTACTTCCAGAGCTACACCCTGGGCAACTGCTACGCCGCCCAGTTCCTGGAGGCCATGGAGAAGGACCTGCCGGACCTGTTCGATCGGGTCCGCCAGGGGGACTTCGCTTCGGTGAAGGCGTGGAACGGGGCGCACATCCACCGGTTCGGGGCCACCAGACCGGCCCGGACCATCCTGCGGGACGCCACGGGGGAGGATTTGAACGCCGGCCGGTACGTCCGGTATCTTGCGGAAAAATATGCCCGGGTCTACGGGCTGTGACCATATAAAACTTACTGTCAGGAGGAAAAGGAATCATGGCGAATTCGGTGCAGGACATCCTGCGGCTCATTCGGGACGAAGGTATCCAGATGGTGGACTTCAAGATGGTGGACATCCACGGGCAGTTCCGCCACGTGACCATTCCCGCGGAGAACTTCAGCGAGGACATGATGACGGACGGCGTGGGCTTCGACGCCTCCAACTACGGCTACGCGGTGGTGGAGAAGAGCGACATGGTCTTCATCCCCGACCTGGACACGGCCTATACGTGGACCCCTTCTGCGACATCAAGACCCTGTCCATGACCGGCAACGCCATGGTCATCGACTATCCCAAGAACCGGCCCCTGGACCAGTACCCCCGGAACATCGTCCGGGCGGCGGAGGAGTACATGCGGAAAACCGGCATCGCGGACACCATGCTGGTGCTGCCGGAGTTCGAGTTCTATCTCTTCGACCAGATCAACTGGGAGGTGAAGCCCGGGTCCATCGGCATGTCCCTGGACGCGGAGCAGAGCTATTGGAACAGCGCCTCCAACGGCAAGGGCTACGTGGTCCCCTACCAGAGGGCCTACCATGTGGCCAAGCCCCTGGACCGTACCTACGAGTGCCGGAGCGAGATGTGCCTCAAGATGCAGGAGGCGGGCATCCCCGTGAAGTATCACCACCCCGAGGTGGGCGCCTCCGGCCAGTTCGAGATCGAGCCCAAGCTGGGCGAGATGTCCAAGATGGCCGACGCCACCATGCTGGTGAAGTACATCGTCCGCAACACCGCCATGAAGTACGGCAAGACCGCCACCTTCATGCCCAAGCCCGTCTACGGCGAGGCCGGCAGCGGCATGCACGTGCACATGCTGCTTTTGAAGGACGGGGAGCCGGTCTTCTCCGACGACAACGGGTACGCCCACCTCTCCAAGGAGGCCCACTGGTTCATGGGTGGACTATTGAAGCACATCGCCTCTCTCTGCGCCATCACCAACCCCAGCACCAACTCCTTCAAGCGGCTGGTGCCGGGCTTTGAAGCGCCGGTGACGGTGGGCTACGCCACCTCCAACCGGAGCGCGGTCATCCGCATCCCCGCCTACGCCAAGTCCCCCAAACTCCGCCGCTTCGAGATCCGGAACCCGGACGCCACCTGCAACCCCTATTTCTGCTATGCGGCGCTGCTCATGGCTGGCCTCGACGGCATCCAGAACCGAATCGATCCGCACGCCAACGGCTGGGGGCCTTACGATATGAACCTCTACAGCCTCTCCGATGAGGAGAAGGCGAAGCTCCACCATCTGCCCACCTCCCTGGACACGGCTTTGGACGCCCTGGAGGCGGATCACGAGTATCTGACCCGGGGCGGCGTGTTTCCGGAGCAGCTCATCAAAAACTATATCGCCGGGAAGCGGAAGGAGTGCGTGGAGCTCGCCAAGATCCCCCACCCCGCCGAGTTTGACCGGTATTACAACGCCTAAGCTTATGCCCGAGATCACCCAAACCATGCTGGAGGACGCCCTCGCCTACGGGCGCGCCTTCACCGACCAGGGCAGGACCGCCCAGTATATCCCCTATCTACGGCATGTGGACCGGGATCTGTTGGGCGTGTCCGTCCGCACCGTGGACGGCCGCCGGTTCAGCGCCGGAGACTCAAAAACGCCCTTTACCGTCCAGAGCATCGCCAAGGTGGTGGCTCTGGCCCTGGCCCTCCGGGACAGGGGAGAGAAGTATCTCTTCTCCGGCCGGGTGGGGCTGGAGCCCACGGGGGATCCCTTCAATTCTATCATCCGCCTCGAGACGGACCGCAAGCCGTACAATCCCTTCATCAACGCCGGCGCCATTGCCGTGGTGGGAGCCATCAAGGGGCGCAGCGGCTCGGAGAAGTTCGAGCGGCTGCTGCGGTACTTCAGGCGGCTGTGCGGTTCCGATGCCATCTCCCTCTGCGGGGAGGCGTATCTGTCGGAGCGGGAGACAGGGGACAAAAACCGGGCCCTTGCCTATCACCTGAAGGCCACCAGGATGCTGGAAGGGGACGTGGGAGAGACGCTGGACGTGTATTTTCGCATGTGCTCCCTGTACGTCACGGCGGAGGACATCGCCCATTTGGCGCTGGTACTGTCCAACCGGGGCGTCGATCCGGCCACGGGGGAGCGGCTCATGGAAGCGGACCACGCCCGGATCATCCGCAGCCTCATGCTCACCTGCGGCCTGTACGACGAATCCGGCGAATTTGCCGTGAAGGTGGGGTATCCGTCCAAGAGCGGCGTGGGCGGCGGCATCGCTTCCGCCCTGGTGGATCGCATGGGCATCGGCGTCTTCGGCCCGGCCCTGGACGCCCGGGGCAACAGTGTGGCCGGTATCGCCATATTGGAATACCTGTCCAAAGTCATGGACGTTCGTATGTTTTAAGGGATCAGAGGAGAAGAGCATGTCATCCTTCGACGAAAAGAGAGAGGCCCTGCGGCAGCGGAAGATGGTGACGGGGAAGAAGCTGGTGAAGAGCACCCTGTTCCTGCTGGCGTTCATTGGCTTCATGTGTCTGTTCATGGTGCCCATGGGCATGACCAACGCCATCAACACCATGATGAACACCGCCTATCGCATCCTGCTGGATACGGTATTCTACATCATGGCCATCGCGGTGCTGGCGGGGGCCCTGTCCGAGATGCTGACGGAGTTCGGGGTGCTGGAGCTCTTCAACTTCCTCCTCTCGCCCCTCATGAGGCCTCTTTACGGCATGCCCGGCGCGGCGGCCCTGGGCATCGTGTCCACCTATTTCTCCGACAACCCGTCCATCCTGGCCCTCGCCAAGGAACAGCACTATAGGCGGTACTTCAAGGCGTACCAGATCCCGGCTCTCACCAACCTGGGCACGGCCTTCGGCATGGGGCTCATCGTGACCAGCTACATGGCGGGCCTCTCCGCCGTCACAGGCATGAGCCTTGGGAAGGCGGTCCTCTGCGGGAACCTGGGCGCGGTGGTGGGCAGCGTCATCAGCACGAGGCTGCTCCTTGGGTTCAGCAGGAAGCTCTACGGCACCGAGACCCTGGCCCTGTCCCCCCGGGAGATGGGGCAGCTCACCGACGAGGAGAACAAGCCCCAGAGCGGGTTCATGCTGCGGCTGCTGAACGCCCTCATGGAGGGCGGCAAGAACGGCGTGGAGCTGGGCCTCGGGATCATCCCCGGGGTGCTGGTCATCTGCACCGTGGTCATGATGCTGACCTACGGCCCCTCCGCTGACGGCACCTACACCGGCGCGGCCTACGAGGGCATCCGGATCCTCCCTCTGCTGGGGGACAAGATGCAGTTCCTCTTCAAGCCCCTCTTTGGCTTCACCACCTCCGCCTGCGTGTCCGTGCCCATCACGGCCCTGGGGTCTGCCGGCGCGTCGCTGGGCATGGTGCCGGAGCTCCTTAGGGAGGGGGCGGCCGGCGCCAACGACATCGCCGTGTTCACCGGCATGTGCATGTGCTGGAGCGGCTACCTTTCCACCCACGTGTCCATGATGGATATGCTCCACTGCAACGAGCTGACCGGGAAATCCATCCTCAGCCACACCATCGGCGGCTTCTGCGCCGGCATCGCGGCCCACTGGCTGTTCGTACTATTGTCACTGGTATAAATGTTCCATTCGATCCGAAAACCTCATTACGCCTGGATCATCTGCCTGTGCGGGCTGTGGCTGTTCGTTACGAACATGGGCCTGTGCAGCAACATCCTGTCGGTGTACCTGCCCTTCATCGAGGGGACGGGCCTCAGCGACAGCATGGGCAGCGCCATCCTGTCCATCCGGTGCCTCTCCTCCTTCGCAGCCACCTTTGTGGTGGAGCGCTATTATCGCAGGCTCGGCCTGCGCCGGGGGATTTTCATCGCGTCCCTGTTCGGCGTGGCTTCCGCCCTGGTATATTCCATCGGCGGCAGCGCCTTCGTCTACTACACCGGCGCGGTCCTGGGCGGCATCTGCTACGGCCTGGGCGCCATCTATCCATCGGCACTGATGCTCACCCGCTGGTTCCACACCCACCGGGGCCTCGCCATCGGCATCAGCTCCGCAGGCTCCGGCGTGTCCATCATGATCTTTTCGCCCGTGGTGTCCGCCCTGGTGCTTCGGTACTCCCTGCAGACCACCTTCCTGCTGCAGGCGGGGTTCATGCTCATCAGCGCCGCCTGTGTCTTTCTTCTGCTCAGGGACGACCCTGCCCAAAAGGGCCTGAGCCCCTACGGCGAAGGCGGCGTAAGCAGCGTCAAGGCACGGGAGCAGGAGGGCCCCGCCCAGCTGCCTGCGTTGGTGATGTGGATGCTGGCGCTGATGATGCTGCTCATCGGCGGCGCGGGCCAGGCGTTCTCGGGGCATCTGTCCGTTCTCGCAAGGAGCTGCGGCTATACCGTCCGGGCGGCAGCCACGGTGGTGTCCCTGCAGGGCATGGTGCTGGTATGCAGCAAGCTCCTCTCGGGAGGCGTGGCCGACCGGTTCGGACCCAGGCGCTGTACCACCCTGCTCATAGCGATCTTCCTTTTGGGCTGCGCCGCCGTTCAGTTCATGAACGGAGTGAGCCTCTTCTGGTGCTTCGTCCCTCCGTGCCTCATGGGCTTCGGGGCTTCGGTGTACAACGTGGGGCCGCCGCTGTGGGCCGGGGACCTGTCCGACAAGGCGGGCTACCCCAAGCTCCTCAAGTGGCTGCAGATCTTCTACAACCTGGGCGGCATCCTCTTCTCCGCCGTGCCGGGCATCATCGCCGACCATACCGGCGAATACAAGTCCTCCTATATCCTCATCGCCGGCATGATGCTCGTCAGCCTCCTGATCCTTCTCTGGTCCTATCGGCGGGTCCTGGGGAACCGATCCGACGCATAAAAAAGACGCCTTTCGGCGTCTTTTGTTTTTACCGCGCATGCTTCCTCTGCAGCGCTACAGATCGGCCACGATCTCGCTGACGGCCACCAGCGTGGCCTTGCCCCGAAGGGCCATGCGGCCGTCGCCCAAAAGCTCGCAGATCAGGTGCCCGCCCCGGCGGGAAGCCTGATAGGCGTGGATCAGCGGCTTTTCAAGCACCTTCGCCCAGTAGTCGGCGATCTGGCAATGGGCGGAGCCGCATACCGGGTCCTCGTCGATGCCGTCCTTGGGGCAGAAGCTTCGGGACACGCAGTCCGTTTCCCGGCCCCGGGCGGTGGCGTTCTGGATACGTCCCGGCAGCTCCTTCAGCAGCCGTTGGTCCGGGACCATGGTCCGCACCTGCTCCTCCGTCTCGAACACGCAGGTGAGATCCAGTCCCATGATCGCCTGCAGGGGTCGGACGCCGAAGGCTTTCTCCATGGCGTCCGTGACAGGCACCTCCCGCAGCGGAAAGGTGGGGAAGTTCATTTCGAACAGGTCGCCCCGGCGGACGACGGTCAGGGGGCCGCTGCGGGTCTCGAAGCGCACGCCCGGGGCCTCCGGATCCAGGATCGTCAGGATCACGAAGGCGGTGGCCAGCGTGGCATGGCCGCACAGCTCCTCCTCCGCCGCCGGCGTGAACCAGCGCAGCCGGTAACCCGGCCCCTCCTTCACGAAGAAGGCGGTCTCGGACAGGTTGTTCTCCAGGGCGATCTTCTGCAGGGTCGCCTCCGGCAGCCAGGCCGACAGGGGGCATACCGCCGCCGGATTGCCGGAAAAGGGCCGGTCGGTAAACGCGTCCACGATGTATTGGCGCATGAGGGTCCCTCCTCGGTTCGTTTTTTCTTCAGTATACTCCGCCCTGGATGGGCTGAAAAGCCCCAGCAGCGAAAAAAACGGGACGGGGCGCAACCTGAGGCGGGGATGTGTGGTATTATAGGCAAAGAGATCCGAGGAGGCAGACCATGAAACAGCAAAAGCTCATCGGCTATCAGCCGAAATACCCGAGAAAGGCCCTGCGGGGCGCGGCCATGACGGCGGCGGCCCTGGTGGCCATGGGCGGCATGACGGGCTGCGTGCGGGTGAAGACGCCGGGGATCGCGCTGCAGACCGAGGGCATGGTGGCCGTCACGGAGCCCCCGGAGGAGGTGCTGGTCACGGACGGCGAGGTAGCCATCCCCGAGCCCGACCCCACGGAAGAGGCGCTGGTGCTGGAGGGGGAGGTAGCCATCTGTGAGCCGGAGCCCACCCCGGAGCCGCCGGTCGCCACCACAGGCGTGCTGCTGATGCCCACCGATACGCCCGCCCACTGACCGAGCCTATGAACCTGACCCTTCATCTGACGGCGGACTGCAACCTGCGCTGCCGCTACTGCTACGAGACCCACTGTAAAAACCATATGACCTGGGACACGGCCCGTCAGGCGGTGGACCTGGTCTTTTCCTATGGCCACGAGACCAACGGCCTCTCCCTGTTCGGCGGCGAGCCTTTGCTGGAGCGGGGTATCGACGAGGAGATCTGCCGGTACGCCAAGGCCGAGGCCCGGCGGCGAGGCGTCAGCGTCCGATTCAAGATGACCACCAACGGCACGCTGCTGGACGAGTCGTTTTTGAAGTTCGCCAATGAGCACGACCTGGAGATCGCCCTCAGCCACGACGGGCTCCTGCAGGACCGGCAGCGGCTGACCCGGGACGGGCGGCCCACCCGGGAGAAGCTGGAACCGGTGGTGGATCTGCTGCTGCGATACCAGCCCAACGCCGTGGCCCTGCAGACCGTGACCCCCGAGACCGTGGGCGGCATGGCCGAGTCCGTTGCCTGGCTCCACGACCGGGGGTTCGCCCGGGTCAATTCCGTCATCGACTACCGGCCGGGTGCGGGCTGGGACGACGGTTCCCTGGCCGTGCTGCGGGAACAGTATGAGGCCGTGGCGGATCTGATGGAAGCCCGCTTCGACGATAAGCGGCCGCTCCTTTTCCTGCCATTCCTCACGAAGATCTCCGCGTATCTGAACGACCGGCCGTGCCTCGAATGCAAGCTGGGCATGCGGCAGCCCTCCGTGGCGGAGGACGGGAGCATCTATCCCTGCAATCAGTTCCTGTACCTGCCGGAGTACCGCATGGGCCACGTATCCGCCGGCGTCGACCGGGCGAAACAGCATGCCATCTATACGGCGTCCCTGGCCCCGGAGCCGGACTGCGAGGGTTGCGCCATACTGGATCGGTGCCGGCACCACTGCGCCTGTCTCAATTTCAGCCTCACCGGGGACATGCACCGAGTTGCCCCCGTCCAGTGCGAGCACGAGCGCATCCTCATTCCCATCGCCGACGCCCTGGCGGAGCGGCTGTACGAGAAGAAAAGCGCACGGTTTCTTTTGAATTATCGGGAGGATGGGTTGGAATAAGGAAGGAATAGGAGCTTCGCACCTTTTTCTTGAAAGAAAAAGATGCCCAAAAAGAACTTAAGAAGGGATATAGCTGTCGTATGTATAGCTATATCCCTTCTTAAGTTTCTCTTTTTTCGGTCCCTTTTTTCTCTTTGTCCAAAGGGAAAAAAGGACAAAACAAAAGTTTACAGATTTTTGCTGGCGTCGATGTAGGCGTACAGGGTGTACTTGCTGATGCCGAAATATTTGCTGACCTTGTCGCCGGACTTGGTGACCAGGAACGCCCCGGCGTTGTTGAGGAACTGGATGGCCAGGATCTTGTCGTCCTTGGTCATGAGCGCCACGGGCTTGCCCACTTTCTCCACGCTCTGCTCGATGAGATCGTCCAGCAGCTCATTCACGTTCTGGGGGATGCTGGCGGGCGCCTTGGGCTCCTCCCCGTGGCTGAGCAGGCTCCCTACGGCCTTCTGGGCCATGAGCAGGTTCGTGATGTCGTAGTTCACCGAGAAGATGCCGTCCACGCCCCCCTGCTCGTTGCGGATATAGACGGTGCTGGACTTGACGATCCGCCCGTCATGGGTCTTCAGCAGATACCCGGACCGGTCCCGCAGGTTCTCCGGGTGCTTCTCCTGCATGGCCTCCAGGGCTACCTGGGAGGGACCGTCACCGGTCTGCCGGTGGGACACGTGCCCGTTCTCGATGGCCACGATGGTGTGCTCCGGGTCCCCGCCCGTGAGATCGTGGACCAGTACCTCACAGTTCTCGCCAAACTCCGCCGCCAGCGCCTTGGCCAGCCGTTTATAAAAATCCAGGTCCATTCGCTTTCCTTTCTGCACAGGGGTGGGTCAACAGTTCCTATACGTTTATGATATAAAAATCCCCGCGGGATTTCAACTGTTTTTTGCGAATTGAAAAAGATTTTTGAGACAGGGGCAAAAGGCCCTCGGAAAAAGCGAAAGTACCTATTGAAAAACTGAGAAGGATAGGGTAGAATATCCCCATCTTAGAGGCAAAGGAGAAAACACCATGGAAAATATAAACAACGACGAGCTGGATCTGGTCACCTTTTCCGACGAGGAAGGGAACGAATTCCAGATGGAGGTCTGGGACTACTTCGAGCACGAGGGCCAGGAGTACGCCATCCTCTTCGATCTTGAGAGCGAGCAGGACGAGGATGCCGAGACCGAGGTCTATATCATGAAGGTCACCGTGGAGGGCGAGGACGAGATCTTCCTGCCCGCCGACGAGGACAAGATGGACGAGCTCACCGAGATCGTG
>CACXNN010000051.1 GCA_902768995.1 uncultured Eubacteriales bacterium
CGCTCGGACCATGGAGCTGATCCAGGAGCTGACCCGACAGGTCCGGTTCTACGAGCTCTCCTGCAATATGGACTTGGAGGCGGCCCAGGTGGCCTTCCAGGCCATGGCCCCGTCGGAGGGCTGAGGAAGGCGCCATGGAAACGGGACTCAGCTACGAGGAATACCTGGATAAGTATCAGCGGTTGGTGCGGACCAACGTAGGGGTCAGCATGCTGCCCCTGCTGCGCCAGGGACGGGACCTGTTCGTGGTGGAGAAGCGGGGCCCCGGTCGGCTGAAGGCGGGGGACGTGGTCCTGTACCGGCGGCCGCCGGACAAGTACGTGCTGCACCGGATCGTGGAGGTCCGGGAGAAGGATTACGTGATCCTGGGGGACAACTGCGTCAACCGGGAATACGGCATCACCGACGACGACATCCTGGGCATCATGACCGGCTTCGTTCGGGATGGGAAGCAGCACACCGTCACGGAGCGGGGCTATCGGCTCTACAGCTTCCTGCAGCTCCATGGCGGTCCGGTGCGGGTCTTCTTCAAGAAGGTCGGATGGCGCGTCAAGGCCGGGATCAAAAAAGCTTTGGGCATAGGGAGAACGAAGGTATAGTCATGGAACGTAAATCAGCCGCGATCAGTCCCCTCCGCTGGGTCTGGCGCATCAGCGCCGGCACCCGGTGGGAGGTGTTGTTGCTGTTGATACTGAACGTGATCAGCGGCGGCAGCGGCGTGGCGCTGGCCTGGACCCTTCGGAACATGATCGACAAAGCCGTGGCCCGGGACGGGGCCGGGTTCCTTCGCCAGGGCGGGCTGTTCCTGGGCGTGATCCTGCTGCAGCTGCTGGTGGGGGCCCTGATCCGCCGGACCCACGAGCACGCCTCCGCCACGTTGGAGAACCGGCTCAAGAAGCGGCTGTTCGAGACGCTGCTGTATAAGGATTATGCGTCGGTGACGCGGCTCCACTCGGGGGAGTGGATGAACCGGCTGGTGTCCGACACCACCGTGACGGCCAACGCCATCGTGTCCATCGTGCCCCAGATGAGCGGCATGCTGGTCATGCTGGTGAGCGCCGTAGGCGCGGTGCTGGTCATGCTGAAAGCAGCTATGTGGGCCATCGTCCCCGCGGGCGTGATCATCTCCCTCATGGGGTATCTGTTCCGCAAGAAGCTGAAGGCCATGCACAAGGACATCCGCCAGGCGGACGGGAAGGTCCGGGTGCTGATCTCGGAGCGGTTGAGCGAGCTCATGATCGTGCGTTCCTTCCGCCGGGAGCAGACCGCCGTCCGGCAGGCGGAGGCGGCTATGGCGGAGCACCGGGCGGCCCGGATGCGGCGGAACCGGTTTTCCAACCTGGCGAACTTCGCCTATGGGCTCATGATGCGGAGCCTCTACGCCGGGGCGGCCATTTACTGCGGCTACGGCATCCTGAAGGGCACCGTGAGCTACGGCACCTTCGCCGCCGTGCTGCAGCTGGTGGGGCAGATACAGACGCCCTTTGCCAACCTCTCCACCTTCCTGCCCCAGTATTACGCCATGGTGGCCAGCGTGGAGCGGCTCATGGAGGCGGAATCGTTCCCGGACGACTGCCCGGAGGGGCAGCTCGACCAGGAGGAGATTGACCGGCTCTATCATGGCTCGTTCCGGGGGCTGCGGTTTGAAAACGTGTCCTTCGCCTATCCCGACCGGGAGGAGCGCGTCAGCGTCCTGAAGGACGTGAGCGCGGAGGCGAAGAAGGGGGAGATCGTGGCCGTGGTCGGGCCCTCCGGCCAGGGCAAGAGCACGCTGCTGAAGCTCCTGCTGTGCCTGTACCCGGTGGACGGGGGCCAGCGGCTGCTGCAGACCGACGCAGGGGAGGAGCCCCTGCGGGCGGCCCACCGGGGGCTGTTTGCCTATGTGCCCCAGGGGAATCGGATCTTCAGCGGCACCGTCCGGGAGGCGCTGACCTTCGGGGACGGGGACGTGGGGGACGAGGCCATTTGGCGGGCTCTGGACGTGGCCGCGGCGGACTTCGTGCGGGAGTTGCCCGAGGGGCTGGAAACGAGGCTGGGCGAGCGGGGCGCGGGGCTGTCCGAGGGGCAGCTGCAGCGGCTGGCCATCGCCCGGGCCCTGCTTTCGGAGCACCCGATCCTGCTTTTGGACGAGGCTACCAGCGCCCTGGACGAGGGCACGGAGGCGCGGCTCCTGGACAACCTCAAGCGCATGACCGACAGGACCGTTCTGATCGTGACCCACCGGCCCCGGGTCCGCGAGATCAGCGATCGGGTGTGGGAAGTGGAGTAAAAATTTGTTTACTGCCGCTTTTTTCTCTTCCGTGAAGAGAAAAAAGCGGCGCAAAAAAGAGAAGCACATGGGGATTTCATGGGCTTCTCAACAAAACATATTTTCTTCTTAAAGTTCTTTGGGTGCACCCTTTCTTTCAAGAAAGGGTGCGTACTTTTATTCTTCCTCTATCCTGGTGATGCTGGCGCCCAGGGCGTTGAACTTGTGCTCCAGGTGCTCGTAGCCCCGGTCGATGTACTCGATGCCCCGGACCTTGGTCTCGCCCATAGCGGAGAGCCCGGCCACGATCAGCGCGGCCCCGGCCCTCAGGTCGGTGGCGTGGATGTCCGCGCCCCGCAGGTTCTCCACCCCCCGGACCCGGGCGGTGCGCTTGCTGACGCTGATGGAAGCGCCCATCTTGCGGAGCTCCTTCACGTGGTTGAACCGGCTCTCGAAGATGTTCTCCACCACCACGGAGTTGCTGCTGGCGGTGGTGAGATAGGCCATCATGGGCTGCTGCAGGTCCGTGGGGAAGCCGGGGTACACGGCGGTCTTGATGTTCACGCCCCGGGGCCGGCCGTCCATCTTCACCCTCAGGTAGAACTCCCGGCCGTCGTCACCCTCCACGATCTGGGCCCCGCTTTCGAGGAGCTTCGCCGTGATGGCCTCCATATGGGTGGGGATCACGTTCTTGATGATCACGTCGCCCCGGGTGGCGGCGGCGGCGATCATATAGGTGCCGGTCTCGATCTGATCCGGGATCACGGCGTAGCTGCAGCCGTGGAGCTTCTTGCGGCCCTGGATACGGATCACGTCCGTGCCCGCGCCCTTGATGGACGCGCCCATCATGTTGAGGAAGTTGGCCACGTCCACCACGTGGGGCTCCTTGGCCACGTTCTGGAGTACCGTCTGCCCCTCAGCCTTGCAGGCAGCCAGCATCAGGTTGATGGTGGCGCCCACGGACACGAGATCGAAGAAGATCTCTGCCCCGTGGAGCTTGCTGGCCTGGGCCCGGACCACGTTCCGGCTCTCGTCGATGTACACGTTGGCGCCCAGGGCCCGAAGGCCCTTGATGTGCTGGTCGATGGGCCGGGGGCCGATGACGCAGCCGCCGGGCAGCGCCAGCTCCACCTCGCCGTAGGCGCCCAGCATGGCGCCCAGCAGGTAGTAGGAGGCGCGCATGGCGCTGATCTCCGGGAACGTGGCGTCCACGGTGCTGATATGGGTGGGGTCCACCCGCATACAGTCGCCCCGGGTGAAGTCCACCTGGGCGCCCATGCGGGAGAGGATGTGTTTCAGGGTCTGCACGTCCTGGATGGCGGGCAGATTCTCCAGGATACAGCATTCTCCGGCCAGGATCGCCGCCGGGATGATGGCCACCGCTGCGTTCTTCGCGCCGCTGATGGTGACCGTCCCCTCCAGCCGCCGTCCGCCCTGGATGCTGTAGTATTGATTCATAGAAAAACCTCCGTGAAGTAGGAGTAAACCGCTATTCTTTACTATATCGAATTATCCCGTTCCCGTCAACCTTTTTCAGCTTTCCCCTGGAGGGGAAGGGGGACCGCCGCAGACGGTGGATGAGGTGCGTTCCTCCCCATCACCCTACATCGTACAGCAGGTCGTAGGCTTCGTACCATTGGCGCAGGGTGCCGTCGTTGGCCCACTTCAACAGCTGGCTGTCGATGAGGGACAGCAGATCCTTCTCCTCCCGGGTGCCGATCACGTGGTAGTCCACGGTGCCCAGGGCGTAGCCGGACAGGACCATGGCTTTCTCCTGATGCGTTAGGGCCACGGTCCGGGGCATGCACGCCGCGTCCACGGACCCGGCTCGCAGCGCCACCAGCATGTCGTAGTAGGCGGCGAAGGGGACGACGACGAGCCCGTTCTCCTCGTCCTGCTGGTACTTGGTGACCACGGCGTCGCAGGCGGTGTCGTGGAGGACGGCGATCCGCTTCCCGGAGAGGTCCGCTTTGGCGGGGATGGAGTAGCCCATGAGCACGCAGGGGTCCCGGTAGAAGGGGTTCTCGGTGGCGAGGTAGGCCTTGCCGCTGAGCTTGTTCAGGCTCATGATCGTGATGTCGATGTTCCCCTCGCTCATCTGCCAGGCCACCGTGTGCCGGGTGACGGGGATCCGCTCGCAGCCGTCGGCGCTGTTGAAGATAACCTGGGACAGGGCGTCGCACAGCGCGACTTCCAGCCCTTTGCCGCTGTGGTTCAGGCCGTAGACGTCCTCGTCCACGCCCACCCGCAATGTGCCCTTCTTCCGGAGCACGTCGATCTCCGCGTTGTTCATGTAGCTGTCCGCGGGCTGGTTCACCAAAATGGCCACGAAGATCACCAGCAGCATCCCCAGCAAAAAGAGCACAGGCCGCAGGGGGAGCTTCTCCTGCCAGTTGTCGGGCAGGAGCCGCCGCCGATGCTTCTGTACCTTTTTGTTGAATTTGGTCTCCATCCTTTTTAGTATAGCAGAAGGAGATATTTTTTGCACCTTTTTCTTTTCGGTGAAAAGAAAAAGGTGCACGAAAAAGGAAAGCACAGGAAGATAATCGGAATAGCCGCTGAAGCCTGCTCCCTTCCTAAAGTTCTTTTGGTCAAACCTTTTCTTTCAAGAAAAGGTTTGGAAGCTTCCAATCATTCCTTACCCGCCGGCGTCAGCACCGCCACGCCCACGGGGAAGGGGGAGGCGAGCTCCTTGAGCCGCTGGACGGGGACGGCGGGATCGAGGGCGCTGAGGAAGGGCTCCTCCGTGGCGATGACCTCGAAGCTGTGGCCGGGGCACCGGTAATGCATGGGCACCACCAGCTTGGGCTGCAGGGCCTTCACCGCCTCCGCCGCCTGGGGGCCGGACAGGGTGTAGAAGCCGCCCACGGGGATAAGGAGCACGTCCGCGCCGCCGCAGGCTGCCACGAGGGCGGGGGTGGGCGCTTCGCCCAGGTCCCCCAGGTGCACGATCTTCAGCCCCTCCGCCTCGAAGATATAGGCCCGGTTGGGACCCCGCTTCTTGCCTTTGACCTCGTCGTGCCAGCAGGGGGCACAGGTGATCTTCACGTCCAGGAAAGTGGTCGTCCTCGTGTTGTTCACGATCACGTAGTCCCCCTTCACCTGGGAGAAATCGCAGTGGTCGTGGTGCTCGTGGGACGCGGTGACCACCTGCGCCTTCACGACCGGATGGGGCAGGATGTCCTGGGCGTAGGGGTCGGTGACGATCCGGGTGCCGGCCGCCGTCTCCAGCAGGAAGCTGGCGTGGCCCAAATAGGTGATCTTCATATCAATTCTCATTCCTTTCTGTAGTTTTGCCGGTTTTGCCTGCAAAATTGCCGCGCCGGTCCGCGGCAAAGGCACAAACTACGAGTGTGAAAACTTGTTTTTCACACCTCTCCTTTGAGTTTATATATGGCCGCCGCCGCGCCGCCGCAGCGGTTCTCCAGCGCGATCCGTTCCACGCCCGTGAGAGCGTGGGTCATGGTCAAAACCGTCCGCTCGTCCGCCGCTCGCCAGAAGCCCCGGCGCCAGGCCAGATACGCCGCCCACAGGGCCCGGCGCACGTCCTCCGATTCCGGGCAGGGGGCGTCCCCCTTCCGGGCCAGGATGGCCATCCGGTTCTCCACATAGCTGCTGCTGGGCCGGGTGTCCAGCCCCTGGGCCCAGCGGATGAGCCCGTCGAACCAACTATCCGACAGGAAGAACAGCAGCCAGCCGTTTTTCGCCCGGACCTCCCGGACCTGGGGGCACAGGGAAGCGTTCAGCTTGTCCGCCGCTGCCTGGGCCCCGCCTTGGACGAAGGTCCCCACCGACAGCTGCCCCTCGCTTCGGGGCACGCGGAATTCCGCCGCCTTCACGTGGGCCCCGGTGACGGCCGTTACCCAGGCGGCCAGGGCCTCCGTCAGGGTCTTGTACAAATCTTCCATACATAGAGCGTACCCAAAAACCCCCGCCCTGTCAAGACAAGGTTTGCCGCCCTTCTCCCTTGGCCATACTGTCCCCATGAAACGAACGATCCTGTTTTTCCTCGCCGCCCTGACGCTCCTGGCCCTGCTGCCCCTGCTCCCGTCCCAGCCCGACCCGGCGGCGGAGGTGCTGCGCCTCCACATCCTGGCCAACAGCGACAGAGAGGAGGACCAGGCCGTGAAGCTCCGGGTCCGGGACGCCCTGCTGCCCCTCTTTGAGACCGCCGCCTCCTACGACGACGCCCGTTCCTTCGTCCTCGACCACGGGGCGGTCCTGCTGGATCGGTGCCAAACCGTCCTCGCTGCCGCCGGCGTCCCCTACGGGGCCCAGCTCCTCCTGGGCGTCAGCTCCTTCCCCGACAGGACCTATAACGGGACCCTGTTCCCCGCGGGCCCCTACGACGCCCTCCAGATCGTCCTGGGCGAGGGCGCGGGCCACAACTGGTGGTGCGTCCTGTTCCCGCCCCTCTGCATCGTCACCCGGGACGGCTCGTCCCCGGACGCCTCCCCGGAGCCCCCGTCCTCCGCCGCCCCAACGCCCTTCACCGTCACCTTCGAAAGCGACATCCTGGCCTTCCTGCGCAAGCACTTCGGCAGGCGCTAAACCTTCCCCTTGAAGGGGAAGTGGGGATATGCGCTTTTCAAACGCACGCTTGCGGTGGATGAGATACTTGTTTTACAGCTCTATCCCTTTGCTGTTTCGACAAGAGGGTTAAGCAGACGAAAGGCTGTAAATCTCATCCTTTCAAAACGCCGAAAGATGGTGTATCATTACTCTAATCAGGAAAGCAGGAGGGGCATTATGGATAGTCTTTCCCAACGATTGGAAGAAGCAAAAAAGATTGCTGGACAGATGTTGAACAGTCCCGCATTTTTATTTCGCGGGTTTACTCCTTCGAAGCTGGACAGCATACCGGGTGTGTATGCGATTTTTGACCGGACAACCGGAGCAACGCTATACGTTGGTCGGACAAAGAATATAAGGCGTCGCCTGTACACCAATCATCTAATGGGTCCAAAGACCAACGCCCGTTTAAAAAATTATCTGACAGAGGACCCAAATCGTCCTGATATTCCGAATATGGAAGCAGCAAAGAGCTATTTGATTGATAATTGCTTCTTCAAATATATCCGCGTGGATAACATGGTCACGCGTGGACAAGTGGAAGGATTGCTCAGTTATTTGTTGGATGTGACCTATATCCACGAAGAGCATTAAAACGCAGTTACGCTTATTCTAGTATTTTCAGTTTGAAAGGACGCCCAGCGGCGTCCTTCTTTCTGTGGTTAGTTTGTCGAAAAAGGGGGCACACTTAGGAAAAAAGAAAACAAAAGGATGGAAATAATTATGATTCGATATATAGACGGAGGTCAGGGATGAGGCCCCGGGCGGGGCTCCGGCGGCTGGGGGCCGTGGTGGCAGTGCTGCTGGTGGTGCTGCTGCCCCTCGCTGCAGACGCGGCGGTGCTCAAGCGGGGCTCCCGGGGCGACGAGGTGGTGACCCTGCAGAAGAAGCTGAAGCAGTGGGGCTACTACGACGGGTCTGTGGACGGCGTCTTCGGCGCCGGCACGGAGAAGGCGGTGCAGTACTTCCAGCGGAAGAACGGCCTCACGGCGGACGGCGTCGTGGGCGCCAAGACCGCGGCGGCCCTGGGCATGACCCTGTCGGGCAGCGGCCAGACCGCCCAGGCGGACAATTCCTCGGACCGCAGCGTGCGGCTCCTGGCCGCCTGCATCTACGGCGAGAGCCGGGGCGAGCCCTACAAGGGCCAGGTGGCCGTGGGCGCGGTGATCCTGAACCGAGTCAAGTCCAGCAAGTTCCCCAACTCCATCGCCGGCGTCATCTACCAGTAGATATACTGTAAAGGGTGGTTTTCCTAACTGCCAAATACGAAATGGCTGCGGCGGAACGGTTGCGGGACCAGCGCACAGCAGGCAAAAAGAATTGCAACATAGGCACTATACCACATCGACGGAAAAAAGAAAAGGGTCTCGATGAAAGAAAGGAGAAAACTTATGAACATGACGCGGATCATTCGGAACACAGTCTATCAGGTGAAGGTCTACAACGACCGGCAGGACGACATCTCCATGGAGGACGCCATCCTCCGCCTGATCCTCAACCA
>CACXNN010000052.1 GCA_902768995.1 uncultured Eubacteriales bacterium
GACAACCGCTTTTTCAACCGTCGTCCCGGGGAGAAACAGGGCCGTCAGCAGGGAGAAGAGCAGGCACACGCCCCCCATCAGCCAGTAGACTGGCGTAAGGGCGCTGGAGGTGCCGTATATCTCCAAAGCGCCGGAGAAAAAACTGCCGACGGTCAGGGCGGAGACACCGAAGTGCCACAGCAGCAGGGAAGCGTCCGAGGGCATCCTGTTTCCTTTTCCTGCAAGGAGCAGGGCAGGGAGGACGCCGCCTAAAAGGGGGAAGGCAAAGCCGTACAGCATGCCATAGGCATAGACGCCGTGGCTGAACGCCTCATACACCACACCGAACAGGGCGCAGAGGATGGTGATCAGCAGATATCGAAACGCCATTTTGATGCAGGCGCTTTGGACGGTTTCAACAGGTGATGCAGACAATGTCGCTCACGCTCCTTTCCGTGATCCTTTTTCCGTTCGTGGTGGGATTGTTGACGACCTTGCCCTGGAAGACCATGGTGGAGGAGCCGCCGCCGTCCAGATTATAGGCGGTCTCGGCGCCCAGGTCCTGGAGCACCTGGGCCAGCTCCAGCAGGGACAGCCCTTCGCTTTCATTGGTCCGGCCATCGGACACCACGAAGAGGTAATGGAGATCGTCCACGATGCCGATGGCGGTGCGGGGATTGCTGGCCTTCGCCCGGCCCACCTCGTCCCCAGCGTCCACAGCGATCTCACCGTCGATCAGCAGCGCCGGACCGAAGGAAAGCACGTTCCAGGCGCCGTCGTTCAGCAGGTCCTGGGCGCTGATCTGGGACTCGTTTATGATCGCAAAGCTGCCGTCCTGATAGATCACCAGGTCTTCAGAATTCCGGTTGGCTTTACTGCGATAGAGCACGCCGTTCCGGATCACATAGCCAGATTCCCGAGCGCCGTAGTAGTCCCCGTTGACGGCCAGGATGGCGTTGGCGTTCGCGGCGATGCTGCTGGTCTTTGCGGTCACGTTGCGCCCATAGACGCTTTTAGCAAAGGCGGTCTGCAGGTATTCGGGGGAGGACAGGATCACGTCCGCCACGTAGATAGTGGAATCATAGGCGCGGATCTCCTGGATGGTAATGGAGATGTTCCCATCGGAATAGGAATCCTCAGTGGAGATCACTTCAGCTGTGGCGGATGGCGCAGCGGTGGCTTCCAGGGTCGCTTCTGGCGTCTCTGTTTGTGTGGGAGAGACCGAAACAAGGGTCGCTTCGAAGGTTGCCGTTGGCGTCGTGACGACCTCGGCAGTCTGTGCCGTGGCTTGCTCCTCCACCACCGCATACGAACGTTCGAGCACGAAGGTGTCCAGGGCGGCATAAACGGTGAAACCGAACAGGAGCAGGGCCCAGAGCAGGGCCAAAACTCTTTTACTTTTTCTCATAGGCTGTCACTACCCTCCATCTTCTCACAGATCAGGATCTCCAAATTGCCGTTGCGGCAGCGAAGCTCGTCCATGAACGCCTGGGAGGCGGTCGGGTCCTTGAGCTCGATGTCATAGGAGAGCTTATAGAGGCTCCCCATGTTGGTGGTACGGGTTTTGACCAACCGATGGCTGTTCGTATACTTGGCGAACAGATCGTCGAAGGCTCCAGCGAACTGCAGGGTCTCCGGGACGGTGATGTGCAGCTCGAAGGCGTCCTTTTGACCGAAACTCAGGTGGGAGAGGACCAGGATCACCGCGCTCACGAGAACGGTGAACAGCAGCGCGATGACCACGTACCCGGCGGCGGAGGCAAGCCCAGCTGTCATCACAAGAAAGATGGCGGAAATGTCCTTGGCCTTTCCAGCCACGGACCGGAACCGGACCAGGGAGAAGGCGCCGGCCACGGCGATACCCGTGCCCACGCTGCCGTTGACCATCAGGATCACCGTGCACACCACCATAGGGAGGACCACCAGGGAGATCAAAAACCCTTTGCTGGCCTCGCCCGTTTTGGCCGTCATCAGGGAAGCCACGAGCCCGCACAGGCCAGCCGCCGCGAGACAGGCCAGGAACATGCTGATGGAGAAGCCTCCCGACAAAATGGAATCAAAGATTGCTGACATATTTCAGTCCCCCTTTCAAAATGGTTTCGGTTGATGTTGCGGTCGTTACGAGCGAGCGAGTATAGGCTGTGCCGTACTTGGAGAAGGAGCTGGGCGTGATGGACAGCTCATTGAGCGACCTTGCAAAGGAAAGCGGCATGGCGCCTAAACTCTTGACCTCCATCAGATCCAGGCCCACAGGGAGCAGCGAGGCTCCCGCCGAACCGTTTTCCAGCAGCAGGTCCGTTTGACGGGCTCGCGCCGCTGAATCGAAGGTGACGCGAAAGTTGGGATCGTCCGCCCAGGTGTACGCCTCCCGTTCGTAGGAGATCAGCATGGCGGGCTTGGGCCAACGGTAGAACCGCATGGCGTAGTCGATCTCCCGCCATATCTGGCCCGCCTCTGGCAGGACACCTCCGTTCAGGTACAGCTTTGCAGCGGAAAGGAGCAGGCTGACCCGGCGCTTGTAAACCACGCCCTGGTATTTTTTCTTCAGCTCCAGGTATACGGTCGAATCGGTCTTGGGGGTGCCGTAGCTCCTAAGCCGCAGCTTCTCCTTATAGGCGCCCGCGTCGATGGAGCTGCGGATGATCCGATGGTCCGGCGTGTCCAGATACAGGCTGCAGATGGTGCTCTTTCCATATTCATCCAGCAGCAGCTCGCCTTTCATCCTCTGCAGCAATCGTTTCTTGGTGACCTCATCCAGCAGATATTTTCGTTCGATTCTCTTAAAAATGTAGGCGGTTTCCATACAAGATCATCTCCTCGTTTTGTTAGGCCAACTATATAGGGCAAAGTTTAAGTTAACCTAAAAGGCTGGTGTCGATTCCTGTAAACAATGTAAACAGAATGTGAAACGCCGCCTGCATCCATGACATGAAGAGGATGGGATATGAACTTTTACTAAAAGAATAACGGATGGAATTAACTTAGTATCACAAGGTTTACAAAGGGAGACCACCGTGTTATACTATCGGAAGAAACGATAAAAGAGGGTAGGAAGATGGAAAAAGAAACGGTAAAGTTGACGAAGCTCAGCAAATGCGCAGGCTGCGGGGCCAAGGTGGGGGCCGGCGTGCTGGCTCAACTGCTGCAGGATATCAAGGTCCATTCCGATCCGAACCTGCTGGTGGGCTTCGATCACAGCGACGACGCTTCGGTCTATAAGATTTCAGATGAACTTGCCCTGGTCCAGACCGTGGATTTCTTCCCGCCCATTGCCGACGATCCCTATCTGTTCGGGCAGATCGCCGCCACCAACGCCCTTTCCGACGTGTACGCCATGGGCGGGGAGCCCAAGCTCTGTCTCAACATCATGGCGGTGCCGGAGAAGATGCCCATGGACGCTGTCCACGACATCCTGCGGGGCGGCTACGACAAGGTCTATGAGGCAGGGGCGCTGATCACCGGGGGCCACAGCATCCACGACGACGAGCCCAAATACGGCTTGGCGGTCACCGGCTTCGTGCACCCGGACCGGGTGCTGACCAACTCCGGAGCGAAACCCGGGGACGTGCTCTTTCTAACCAAGCCTTTGGGCATCGGCATCCTCAGCACCGCGGCCAAGGCGGACATGGTCAGCGAGGAGGGGCAGCGGCGGATGTTCGAGCTCATGACCACCCTGAACCGTTCCGCCCGGGACGTGATGGTGAAGTATGACGTCCACGCCTGTACGGATGTGACGGGCTTCGGCCTCATGGGCCATTGCTTCGAGATGATGGAGGGCAGCGACACCCAGGCCGTCATTTACACCGAGGCCCTCGATCTCATCCCGGAGGCCAGGGAGCTGGCGAAATACGGGCTGATTCCCGCGGGCGCCTACCGCAATCGGACCTTCGCGGAGAAAGCGGTGGAGCTCACAGGGATCGAGCTCTGCGTCCAGGACATGCTATTCGACCCCCAGACCTCCGGCGGGCTGCTGATCGCTTGCGCCCCGGGAGATGCAGATATGATGTTTGAGGAGTTGAAAAAGACCGTCCCCAGCGCGCAGCGCATCGGAACGGTCCAGGCATACGAGGGCGGCAAGCGCATCTTCCTGCGCTGATCAGGCCAGGGCACGGATGGCGGCGACGGCCGCGTCCACATCCGCTTCGGTGTTGGCATATCCCAGGGAGAAGCGGACCGTGCCCTTGGGGAAAGTGCCCAGGCTCCTGTGGGCTGAGGGGGCGCAGTGGAGGCCGCAGCGGATAAGGATGCCGAAGCGCTGCTCCAGCTCGAAGGAAACGGCGGCGTTGTCCCGATCCAGGAAGTCCAGGGAGAGGACGCCCACCCGGTTTTCCATGCCGGTGGGGCCGCACAGGCGCACCCGGGGGATGTCCTGTATGCCCTCCAGGAATCGCTTCGTCAGCTCGACTTCGTGGGCACGAAGGGCGTCGATGCCCCGTTCTGAAATATAAGTCATGGCCGATTCCCAGCCGTAGATGCCAGGCAGGTTCATGGTGCCGGATTCGAACCGGTCCGGCAGATATTCGGGCAGATACTCGCTGTTAGAAACGCTGCCGGTGCCCCCAGCGATGAGGGGAGTCAGCTTCCTGGCCATATCCTCCGTCAGCAACAGAGCGCCGATGCCGGAGGGCCCCAGGAGCCCCTTATGACCGGGAACGGACAGGGCACTGAGCTGGAACCGAGCGAAGTCCAGGGGATAGTGCCCCGCAGTCTGGGCCCCGTCCAGCCCAAAGGGGATGCCGTACTGGGCGGCGATGGCGCCGACGGCTTCCGCATCCTGGACCGAACCGGACACATTGGAGCCGTGGTTAATCAGGATCAGTTTGGTGTTGGGACGGACGAGCCTATGGATATCGTCGGGGTCGATACACCCCTGCCCATCGGCGGGGATCCGATCGAAGCTGACGTCGGGCATCTGCAGCAGCGGCCGCATGACGGCGTTGTGCTCCATGCTGCTGACGATCACATGGTCCCCCGGATGGAGATACCCTTTGAGGAGGAAGTTCAGCCCGTAGGTGTTGCCCGGCGTCAGGATCACGTGGGTTGCCTTCTCCGGAAAATGGAAGAAGCGCTTGAGCTGCTCCCTGAGGGACAGGGTGACCAGCTCCGCATCCTGGGCGTTCTGGTACACGGAGCGATTGAGAGGCGCGCCTACCTCGTTGAGATAGCGTACCATGGCCTTTGCCACCGTTTCCGGCTTCGGGAAGGAGGTGGCGGCGTTGTCAAGATAGATCGTGTTCATGGGTACAGGATAGCACAGCCCAGCGGAAAAGTCACATAGATTTTTCCCATGGCATCAGGAAGGAGAGAAAATGCTCGATATCAGCATCCGACAGCTGGAGGTCTTCGTGGCCACGGCGGAATACTGCAGCTTTACCAAGGCGGCGGAGGACCTGCATCTGACCCAATCCACCGTCAGCATGCACATCCGCACCCTGGAGGAGGTGCTGGGCGCCTGCCTCATCGAACGGGGCGCTCGCAAGAAGGTGATCCTGACGGAGGAGGGGAAGCGGGTCTATTCCATGGCCAAGGACATCCTTTCCCGGGTGGACGCCCTCCAGGAGCGTCGGACGGACGGGGGAGAGGAGTTGCTGCGCATCGGTACCTCCACCGTGCCCGCTCAGTATCTGCTGCCCAAGCTTCTGTCAGGGTTTCTGAAAAAGCACAGCCGCGTCAAATATATCCTGCGCCGGGGCGACAGCGAGCACATCCTGGAATGCATCCAGAAGGGCGAGGTGCGCATCGGGCTCACGGGGTATAGGAACGGTGATCGTTCGCTGATCTTTCAGGAGATCGCCCGAGACCATCTGGTGCTTATCACGGAGAACAGCGAAGCATACCGGGCCATGCAGGCGGCGGGGAACACGGGGAAGGACCTGTTGGACCGGCCCATGATCGCCCGGGAGGAAAGCTCCGGCACCCAGCACGCCGCCGACGCCTTTTTGCAGAAGCTGGGCGTGACGGAGCCCAACATCGTGGCCCGGATGGACAACCCGGAGAGCATCAAGATGAGCGTGGCGGAGGGCATAGGCGTGTCCCTCATCTCCGATCTGGCCGTCTCTGCCGAGGTCAAGGCGGGCAAGCTCCTGGCCTTCCCATTTTCGCCCCAGGCAGAGGAGCGAAAACTCTACGTGGTCTGGCCCAGGGACGCGCTGTTGACCTCCACGGAGCTGCGGTTCGTTCAATACGTTAAGGCCCAGACGAGCGCTATTCTTTTATCGGAATAACCGATTTTTGAACCGTTCCATCTGTATTTCCCATTCGATTTTTGCCGACAAAATCCCTATAATGGAGGGGAACGAACCGAAAAGATTCGGTCTTGGGAGGTAATTATGAAAAAAGTCAATTGGATGGTCGTACTGTCCGGCGTGGCGGTGGGTATCGCCGCCCTGGCCCTGAGCGCGCTGGGGAACCCAGCGAACATGGGCTTCTGTATCGCCTGTTTCGAGCGGGATATCGCCGGTACGCTGGGGCTTCATTCCGCCGCGGTGGTCCAGTATATGCGGCCGGAGATCATCGGCCTCGTCCTGGGCGCCATGGTCATGGCCCTGGTGAAGGGGGAGTTCCGCGCCAAGGGCGGCTCCTCGCCCGCGACCCGATTCCTGTTGGGCGCCCTCGTCATGATCGGGGCCCTGGTGTTCCTGGGCTGCCCCCTTCGTATGATGCTCCGTTTGGGCGGCGGCGACTTGAACGCGCTGGTGGCCCTGCTGGGGTTCGCCCTGGGCATCTTCGTGGGGACCCTGTTCCTGAAGCGGGGCTTTACCCTGAAGCGCAGCTACACCATGGGCACGGCGGAGGGGGCGGTGCTACCCGTGCTGCTGATCGTCGCCGGCGTCGCGTTTTTGCTGTTCCCGGCCCTGTTCAAGGTCAGCGAAAATGGGCCCGGCTCCATGCATGCACCGTTTATCGTCGCCCTGCTGATCGCCATGGCGGTGGGCGCCTTCGCCCAGCGTTCGCGCCTCTGCATGGTAGGCGGCCTGCGTGACGCCATGATGTTCAAGGACTTCAAGCTCCTCTATGGGTTCGTTGCCATCCTGATCGTCACCATCGTCGGGAAGCTGGCCCTGGGCGGTCTGAAGATGGGCAACCTGACGCCGTTCAAGCTGGGCTTTGCCGAGCAGCCCGTGGCCCACAGCGCTCACGTGTGGAACTTCCTGGGCATGGCCCTGGCAGGCTGGGGTTCCGTGCTCCTGGGCGGCTGCCCCCTCCGCCAGCTGATCCTGGCCGGCGAGGGCAACGGCGATTCCGCGGTGGCGGTGTTCGGCATGATCGCTGGGGCGGCCATCTCCCATAACTTCGGCCTGGCCGGGGCTGCCGGAAAGCCTGCTGCGGAGGCGGTCTCTCTGAACGCCAAGGTGGTGATCCTGTGCGGCTTCGTGATCCTGCTGATCATCTCCCTGTTGAACCTGCCCAAAGAAAAGAAAGCCTGAAGATGAGAATAGGAGGGTAAAGCTATGGTAGACGCGCGTGGATATTCCTGCCCCATCCCGGTGGTCATGGTGCAGAGAGCAGTTAAGGCTGAGAATCCCGATACGGTGACGGTGCTGGTGGACGAGCAGGTGTGCGTGGAGAACGTGACTCGCTTCGCCAAGGCGTCCGGGTACTCGGTCACGGTCACCCGGGACGGGGACGACTATCGGATGGAACTGAAGAAATGAGGGACTACGTAGCCACCTTTCATACCCATCTGTCCGCGCTGTTGACCGACAGGAATCTGAAGGCTGCCGGGGTGCCATCCCGCATGATGCCCGTGCTTCGGAAGCTCAGCTCCTCCTGCGGCACCTGCGTGGTCTATTCGGCGGACGATCCGTGCCTAATGCAGATGGACGAGGACGTGGAGGGGGTCTACGAGATCACAGGAGACGAAACCTATCGCCTCCTGTATGAAAACGAATAAATCATCTGAACGCAAAAGCGACGGAGCCCATTGAGACCCCGTCGCTTTTCTTTTATAGCTTACAGTTCGTGTTCCTGGATTATGGCGGAGATCTCCCTGGCGATGGTCTTCAGCTCGTGATTGCTGCGGCCGCTCATCTGGTCGACCAGCTCCAGGAGCTTCCGGGCCACGGCCTTCAAGGATTCGTACAGACACCTTTGCGGCGGCCAGATCGTATTCTGTGCCGGAGAAGGGGGCGATCACTTCGGTGCCGGGGAAGGTGTCCCTGAGTAGCTGCGCGAAGGTCTCGCAGGCTGTTTCGTCCCCATGGTTCACGAAGACGGTGCCGGGACAGGCGTCGAATCCTTTGACCCAGTTGAGAAGCCCCTGCTGATCCGCGTGGCCGCTGGTGCCGTGGAGGGAGAATATCTCGGCATTGACGGCGATGCTCTCTCCGAAGAGCTTCACCTGCTTGGCCCCGTGGAGCAGGGAATGGCCCAGGGTGCCCACCGTTTGATACCCTACGAACAGGATCAGATTCTTTTCGTCCCACAGGTTGTGCTTCAAGTGGTGCCGAATGCGGCCCGCGTCGCACATGCCGCTGGCGGAGATGATGACCTTGGGCCGCGGGTCGTTG
>CACXNN010000053.1 GCA_902768995.1 uncultured Eubacteriales bacterium
ACGCCTTCACCTTCGGCTTCGGAAAGCAGAACGATCTTTGGGCGGAGGACGCCCGGGAGGACAATCTGTTCGGCGCCAGCTTCACCGCCTGCTGGGACGGCGGCCGCCTGCCTATCCAGCTGCAGGTGCCAGGACATCACATGATCCTAAACGCCCTTTCCGCCGTGGCCGTGGGCCTTGCGCTCCATGTGCCCCCCGAAAAGATGCAGCAAGGGCTCGCCTCTTTCGCGCCCATTTCTGGCCGCATGGCGGTGGAAAAACTCCCTCGGTTCACGCTGCTCAACGACGTCTATAACGCCAACCCCACATCCATGAAGGCGTCCCTTCAGGTCCTTTCCCGGGCAGCCGGGCGAAAGGTGTGCATCCTGGGCGATATGCTGGAGCTGGGCGAGCAGGCGGCTGACCTTCACGAGCGGGTCGCCCAGGAGGCGGCTGAGATGGGGATCGATGTGATCGTGGGCGTGGGCCCCCTATTCCATGCCGCTGTGGCGCAAACGAAAGGTCTTGGTTTCGAGACCCAGGCGGATATGCTTAAAAGCCTTCCCGATCTGTTGAAAACAGGCGACGCCATCCTGGTCAAGGGCTCCCGCGGGATGCACCTGGAAAAGACGGTGGATGCCATCAGGGCGCTGTAACGCCAAAGATTTGCGCACAAAAAGAGCCGGACAATCCGGCTCTTTTCCTGTATAAGCGTATTACTGGGCTTGCTCCGTTTCCTGCTGTTTTTCCATAAGGGTGCGGATGCCGCCCTCAGCCAGGGACAGCAGCTCTTCCAGTTCAGACCGAGAGAAGGCGCGGCCCTCCCCCGTGCCCTGGACCTCGATGAACTCGCCCGCCTCGTTCATGACCAGGTTCATGTCCACCTGGGCGGCGGAGTCCTCCCCGTAGCAAAGGTCCAGCATTGGCGTGTCGTTGACGATGCCCACGGACACGGCGGCGATGCGATGTAGCATGGGGTCCTGCTCCAGCCTACCTTCCTTCAGCCACTTCTGCACGCCCAGCGCCACGGCCACATAGGCCCCGGTGATGGAAGCGGTGCGGGTGCCGCCGTCGGCCTGAAGCACGTCGCAGTCCACATAGATGACCCGCTCCCCCAGTTTGTCGAGATCCACTCCGGCCCGGAGGCTACGACCGATGAGCCGCTGGATCTCCGTGGACCGGCCGTCCTGCTTCAAATAATCCCGCTTCTTCCGGTTGCCTGTGCTGGAGGGGAGCATGGCGTACTCCGCCGTGAGCCAGCCTTTCCCTGTCCCCTTCAAAAAGGGCATGGTGCCCTCCTCCAAAAGGGCCGTACACAGCACCCGGGTGTTGCCCCAGCTGATGAGCACGGAGCCGCCCTTAGTGTCGGTGAAGTCCCGGATCATGGTGATGGGTCTCAATTCGTTTTCCTGTCTGCCGTCCTTGCGCATGGTGGCCCTCCCAATCGTTGATATTTCATTTTACCACATCCCGCGCAAAAAGAAAAGCGGCATCGCTGCCGCTTCTTGGTTTGTGGCTGTTACTCCGCCTTGGGCGTCGCCTTAGGCTCCACGGCCTTGCGATGGGCGCGGGGGGCTTTTGGCGCATCGAGACGGATGGCGTCCTTGCGGATGATGGTGGGCTTCTTGAGTTTGCGGATCACGTCGCCGTCGATCTCGCAGGCCTTGATGTTCTCCTCGGAGGGGATGTCGAACATCACGTCCAGCATCACGTCCTCCATGATGGCCCGCAAGCCCCGGGCGCCGGTCTTGCGCTCGATGGCTTCCTTGGCCACGGCCCGGAGGGCGTCCTCCGTGAGGATCAGCTCCACCCCGTCCATCTCGAACAGGCGGGAATACTGCTTCGCCAGGGCGTTCTTAGGCTCGGTGAGGATGTGCATGAGGGCGTCCTCGTCCAGGCTGTCCAGCGTCACGATGACGGGGACCCTGCCCACGAACTCGGGGATCAGGCCGAACTTCAGCAGGTCTTCGGGCAGGATGTCCTTCAGCACCTGGCCGATGTCCTTCTCCTCCTTGGACTTGATGGCCGCGCCGAAGCCCAGCATCTTCTGGCCCGTGCGGCGCTCAATGATCTTGTCTATGCCTGTGAAGGCGCCGCCGCAGATGAAGAGGATGTTGGTGGTGTCGATCTGGAGGCACTCCTGCTGGGGGTGCTTGCGGCCGCCCTGGGGCGGCACGTTGGCGACCGTGCCCTCCAGGATCTTCAGCAGCGCCTGCTGGACCCCTTCGCCGGATACGTCCCGGGTGATGGACACGTTCTCGCCTTTGCGGGCGATCTTGTCGATCTCGTCGATGTAGATGATGCCGCACTGGGCCCGTGGGATGTCGTAATCCGCGGCCTGGATGAGCTTCAGAAGGATGTTCTCCACGTCGTCGCCCACATAGCCCGCCTCCGTGAGGGAGGTGGCGTCGGCCACGGCGAAGGGAACGTCCAGTATCTTGGCCAGGGTCTGGGCCAGCAGCGTCTTGCCGCTGCCCGTGGGCCCCAGCATGACGATGTTGCTCTTTTGAAGCTCCACCCCGTCCTCCTCCATGGCCTGGCCGGAACGGATGCGCTTGTAGTGGTTGTAAACGGCCACGGCCAGGGCCCGCTTGGCGGCCTCCTGACCGATGACGTACTGATCGAGGGACTCCACGATCTCCCGGGGTTTGGGTATATCCGTCGCTACGACAGGGGCGGCATTGGCAGCGCGCTCGCTGGCCATGTCCTCCTCCACGATCTCCCGGCACAGCTCCACACACTCGTTGCAGATGTACACATTGGGACCGGCGATCAGCTTCTTCACCTCGCTGCGGGGCTTGCCGCAAAAGCTGCACCGCACCTTGTCGAAGCTGTCCTTATCCTTTGTGCCGTTGTAACCGTATTTGCTCATTTCGTTACTTCGTTTCCTTTCTCGTTACCGACGGGGCGCGATGACCTCGTCGATGATGCCGTAGGCCTTGGCCTCGTTGGCATCCATGTAGTTGTCCAGCTCCGTATCGTGCTCCACCTTCTCCACGGGCTGACCGGTACGCTTCGCCAAGATCTCGTTCAAGCGACGCTTGATCTTAATGATCTGCTCCGCCACGATGGAGATATCGGTGGCCTTGCCCTGTGCGCCGCCGGAGGGCTGGTGGATCATGATCTCCGCGTTCTCCAGGGCCTTGCGCTTGCCCTTGGCGCCAGCCGCCAGCAAGAACGCGCCCATGCTGGCCGCGAGACCCACGCAGATGGTGCACACCTCACAGCGAAGATACTGCATGGTGTCGTAGATGGCGAGACCCGCGCTCACGGAGCCGCCGGGGCTGTTGATATAGAGATAGATATCCTTGTCGGGATCGTCGGCTTCCAAAAAGAGCATCTGGGCGATGATGCTGTTGGCCACATCGTCGTCCACCTCGCCGCCGAGGAAGATGATCCGATCCTTCAGCAGGCGGGAATAGATGTCATAGGAACGCTCGCCGCGATTGGTTTGCTCCACAACATAGGGGATCAGGTTCATGTGTGTCTCCTTCCTGGAGGAAATATTGACCGTTCCTCCCGTAATTATTCGGCCTTCGCCTCTTCGGCGGGCTCCTCGTCGGCCTCGACGGCGGTGCTCACCAGCAGGTCCAAGATCTTGTCGGCGCAGGCCCGATCCGCAAAGTACTCCTTGTCGGAATCGGTCAGGGTCTCCATCAGCTTCTCCTTGGTGAGGCCGTTCTGCTCGGCGTACTGGCCCACAGCGTTCTCGATCTCCTCCGGGGTGGCGACGATGTTCTCCGCCTTCTTGATGGCTTCGATGACCAGCTCCACCTTCACCCGCTGCTTGGCGTCGGGCCGATACATGGCCTCCATCTTCTCCTTGTCGGTGCCCATGTACTTGAAGTAGTCATCCATCTTCAGACCGGAAGCCGCCAGCTGATAGGCCATGTTCTGCATCATATACTGGACCTCCCGATCCACCATGCAGTCGGGGATATCCACCTGGGCGTTCTCAGCGGCCTTCTCCAGCAGTTCGTTCTCCCGGGCGTTCTTGGCGGCGGTCTCACGGGCCTTCAGCAGCTCCTGCTTCTTGTTTTCCTTCCACTCGGCCACGGTGTCCTGCTCGGATATGTCCTTGATGAACTCGTCATCGATCTCGGGCAGCTCCTTCTTCTGGACGGTCTTCACCCGGCAGGTAAAGACGGCGGCCTTGCCCTTCAGGTTCTCCGCGTGGTATTCCTCAGGGAAAGTCACGTTGATGTCCTTCTCCTCGCCGGGCTTCACGCCCACCAACTGCTCCTCGAAGCCGGGGATGAAGGTGTGAGAGCCGATATCCAGGGTCTGGTCCTGGGCGGTGCCGCCGTCGAAGGCCACGCCGTCCACCTTGCCGCAGTAATCGAGGATGATCCGATCCCCGTTCTCCACGGGCCGATCCACGTCCTCATACCGGACCTGCTTGGTCTGCTCCATCTTGAGGGCGTTGTCCACTTCTTCGTCCGTCACAGTATACGCCAGCTTCTTCACGGCTATACCCTTGTACTGACCCAGGGTCACCTCGGGCTTGAGCTGCACTTCGGCCACGTAGGTGACGCCCTCTGCCTCGCTCATGACGGGGATATCCACCACGGAGGGACGATCCACGGGGACGAGCTTGTGCTCCGCCACGGCGGCGTCGTAGGGCTCCGCCCAGCACAGATCGAACGCTTCATCGTAGAAGACCATAGCGCCGTAGTTGGCTTCGATGACCTTGCGGGGGGCCTTGCCCTTGCGGAAGCCGGGCACGGGATACCGACTGGCGGTTTTATGATAGGCATCGTTCAGCGCCTTCACAAAGGCGTCCTTTTCGACGTTGATGGTGAGCCGGGCGATATTGCCTTCCTTCATTTCAAGAACTGACATGATTCTTCTCCTTCTCTCTTTGCTCGCATAGGCGGTGCATATTACCATAGCGTGTTATTCTACCACAGCCTATCCCCAAATGCAAGGAAAAATCTATGGCTTATCCCTGTCCTTCCAAAGAAATTCACAGGGGTGCCTCAATTGGTGCCGTAGGCGTAAATAAATTGAAACATTGCATATGTTTTCTTGACCTTTCGACCAGAACGGTGGTACAGTAGGGTGTATGAATGAAGCAAAGGCAAAGCCAAGGATCAACTTCCTGCGTCTCATATTGTTTGCGTTGGTCGCCATCGTCCTCTCTGGCGGCGTTTTTGCGGTGTTCTATCTCATGTTTCGGCAGCGGGACGCTTCTCTGACCTATGAAAAATTGGACATTGATGCCAACATGGACTACCATGTTTCCGGCGGGTATCTGACGTATGCCTCCGCCACCGACCTTATCCAGGTGAACACTTCCGATACCAAGAAGAGCATCGTGACCAATCTGCCCACCGCCATCGACGGGTTCGGCGTATCCTCCACCATCACGGCGGTGTACGCCGGCTCCAATCTTCAGCTGCGCAACTTCAAGACCCTGACGCTGAACGGCACCATCCGGGGCGTGGCCTGCGGCGGCAGCCATTGCGCCGCCCTCAGGACCAACGAGGTGAACGGGCTCGACTCCATCGTCGTTTTCAACGCTTCCGCGGAAGCCGTGGGCAACCCCATCGACTTTTCGGAGAGCAAGGTGGTCAACTTCGGCTTCGAAACAGGCTATGGACGGGAGCTTTTGTGGGTCATCTGCGTGAATACCCAGGCGTCTCTGCCGGTGACCACCGTCCGCTTATATGACTACAACAACGGCGGCGCCATGAGCTATTACCCCTCCTTCTACGAGCAGAGCATCGAGCGGGTCTATTTCACGGAAGACTCCGTCTTTCTGATCGGCACAGAGGATATCGTCCGCTATAACCTGGACAGCAGCCGGGAGCGGTATCGGGTGGGCATCTACGGCAAGGAGGTCATGGACGTGGCGTTCAGCAGCGGCACGGTACGCTTCCTTCTCAAGCCCCGGGGCTCCAGCAACGAGCACATCCTGTACACCCTGGCCCTGGCGGAAGCGGACGCCCCCAACACCACCATGCTGACCGTATATGTGGGTGAGAACATCGTGAACGCTTTCTTGCAGAGCAACGGCATCCGCATCGTGACCAGGACCCGCATGATCAGCTATACCTATTCCGGCAAGAACTCACCATCCGCCGATATCGAGCTGGAATACCCGGCGGACGCCGCTCTGAAGCTGAACGACTCCTCCTTCCTTCTGGTCAGCGGGGACGACTGCTACTTCACGAAACGGGAGTCATAAGGAGGGGCTATGGTCGATCTGGTGATCCTGTTGATCCTGGCCATCGCTCTTCTGGCCGGATATTATCGGGGCGTGATCTACTCCGCTATCAACCTGGGCGTATCCATCCTGTCCTTCGTCATGGCGCTGCTCCTCTGCACCACCCTGTCCGGCGTCGTGCAGAAGCGGCAGAGCCTGTATGAAATGATGCTCTACTACTTCGAGGGGTACGAGTATATCAACGAGACCAGCGTGGAGCTGGTCCACGTGTCCGTCTCCCAGATCGGTGAAAAGGAGCTGGCTGTCGTCGTGAAGAATGCGGACATGCCCTCTCCCTTCGACAGCGCCATCACGGGCAACGTCAAAAAGCAGGTGTACGAGAGCCGCGGCATTTATTCCCTGGGCGACTACTTCAATCAGACCATCGTGGACACGGTGCTGAACATCATTTCGCTCCTGCTGCTGTTTTTGATCTTCCGGCTGCTGTTCGGGTTCGTGCTGCGGCTCATCGACTTCGGGGCCGCCGGATTGCCCCGTCTCAAGCAGTTCGACGTGCCCCTGGCCTGCGGCATCGGATTGCTGCACGGCGTGCTGCTGGTTTCCGTCCTGTTCATGCTGGTGCCCCTCATGCTGGTGGTGGTGCCCCGGCTGTCGAAGTTCATCGACGGTTCCCTGCTGGGCGGGTTCTTCTATCGGGGCAATGTTTTGCTGCGTATGGTGCCTACGGTATAGGCAAGAAAATATCAAGCATCTTTCAGGAGGTTGTTGGTATGTCCTTTATCGAGTCTGACCGCATGAGCGGCGTTTCCGGATCCATCATTCGTGAGCTGTTCAAGATGACGGCTGCTCCCGATATGATCAGCTTCGCCGGGGGCAATCCCTCCCCCGACACCTTCCCCATGGAGGAGATGGCCGCCATCGCCAACGACGCCCTGCTCCATCGAGGCGCATCCATGCTGCAGTATGGGTTCACCGAAGGATTCCCGCCCCTGCGGGAGACCTTGAAGCAGTATCTCGGCAAAAAGCACGGCTTCCCCAAGGCCACCGACGAGCTCATCACCGTCTCCGGCGGACAGCAGGCGGCGGACCTGACGGCCAAGGTGCTGCTGAACGAGGGCGATTCCGTCCTCTGCGAGGAGCTTTCCTTCGTGGGCGTGCTGAACACTTTCCGGGCCTACGGCGCCAAGCTAGTTGGCGTAAAGATGGAGCCGGACGGCATGAACATCGAGGATTTGGAGAGAAAGATCCAGAACAGTCCCAAAGCCAAGCTCATTTACATCATCCCCAACTTCCAGAACCCCACGGGCTTCACCACCTCCCTGGAGAAGCGGAAGCAGATCTACGCCCTGGCCCAGCGGTACGACCTCATGATCCTAGAGGACGATCCCTACGGTGAGCTGCGCTATGAAGGGGAGTTTTTGCCGCCCCTCAAGAGCATGGATACCGACGGCCGCGTCATTTTCGCGGGCAGCTTTTCCAAGACCATGGCCCCCGCCCTGCGGGTGGGCTTCCTCGTGGCGGAGAGCACGCTCATGAAGCGGCTGGTGGTGGCCAAGCAGACCGGCGACGTGCACACCGCCACCCTGACCCAGGAAATCTGCTACCGGTATATGGCGGAGCACGACTTCGAGGGGCATCTGCAGGACATCCGCCGCATCTACGCCGTGAAGTGCAAACGGATGCTGGACGATATGGAGAAGCACTTCTCCCCCGCCATCACCTTCAACCGGCCCCAAGGAGGCCTGTTCGTCAC
>CACXNN010000054.1 GCA_902768995.1 uncultured Eubacteriales bacterium
GAGAGCGCTGATTCTCTTGATGTTCTTCATCTCTTCTGTTCCTTCCTTCTTTACTAAAATATGCTTTCCCGATGCACGGGGTTTCTGGGAGTCCCTTTTCCGGATACGCCGGGCAAAAGAGAGCATACACCAACACTTTATGCATGGTAAAGCTTACCACAAATTGCCTGTAAATTCAATACTTTTCTAAGAAAATGCAAAAATTCTCACAAAAAACTGCATAAAAGAATGCTCCGCCCAACATCTTGTGTCACGGAGAAAAACCGGCCACAAGGGGCGGGGCTGGCCGTTCACGACCCCGCCGGGAGGATCGTTGCCCCCGTGCATAAAAGGGGATACCGAGGGGATTATTTACTGATCGCTGAAGCGCTCCCGGGCGTGGAAGACCCGGCTGATGGTGGCGTAGTCCCCGAAGACGGTGAGCTTGTCCCCGGGGCGGAAGACGGTCTGGGCGTTGGCGGGCTGGGCCTTGCTGCCGTCGGTCTCCACCAGCATGACCAGGATGTTGTGGTTCTCCTTCAGGCCCGACTCGGACAGGGCCTTGCCCTGCAGGTCCTCCGGCACCTCCCGGAGGGTGACCTGGGCGATGGTCTCCTGGCCGATATAGTCCATGAGCAGGATGGTGTTGGCGATGTCCCGATGGACGATGCGGCCCGCCAGCTTCTCGATGAGCCGGTCCCCCCAGGCCCGGATGACCGGGAAGCGCATGAAGGCCAGGATGAACAGGATCACCAGCAGGGGGATAAGGCTGCTGACCAGGTCCGCCGCCAGCTCCGAGACCTTCAGGGAGAAGAACACGTTGATGAACGCGGATACGATGGTGATGTTGAACACGTACCCGAAGAGCATGGTGATCCGGGCGAGCCGCCGCCGGGACTTGGTGGTGAGCAGCAGCTCGCTCTCGTGGGTGGTGAAGCCGCAGCCCGTCAGCAGGGAGATCACCTGGAACCGAGCCTTCTCGTCCGGCAGGCCCGTGAAGCGAAAGAGCATGGCGAACAGCTCCGAGATGACCCAGTAGACCAGGATGATCAGCGCGAACAGGGAAAACGCAAGATAGATATTCATGACGCCCTCCTTATGGTATCTCTATGGTAATCCATTTTTCCCTTTCCCGCAAGAAAAAGATGCAGAAACCCGCCGGGGCCGTTGCAAAGGCGGGCGGAGTGTGCGACAATAAGGAAAATATATGCTGGTACGGGAGCGCAGCGTTCGGGAAAAGCCCGTCGGCCCAGGATCCCCCGTACAGGAGGCGCGTATGGAACAGTCCTTCTTTTCTCTGCGGGAAGCGGAACAGCTCTTGGCGGAGCCGTTGACGGCCCTTCGCCGGGAGCTCCACGAGCATCCGGAGCTCAGCGGCCGGGAGGTCGAGACCGTCCGGCGGCTGCGGGCCTTCTTCGATCGGCCCCCCTTCGAGGTGCTGCCTCTTTCCATGGACAACGCGCTGGCGGTGCGCATCCCGGGCAGGGGCTCCGGCAAGCGGGTGGCCATCCGGGCGGACATGGACGCCCTGCCCGTGCAGGAATGGGAGGGGAACCCCATCCGCTCCCAAAACGCGGGAGTCATGCACGCCTGCGGCCACGACATGCACATGTCCTTCGTCTGCGGGGCGGGGCTGCTGCTTGCTCAGGCCAGGGAGCGGTTCGCCGGGGAGGTCTTGCTGATCTTCCAGCCAGCGGAGGAGATCGGCGAAGGCGCGCAGCAGCTGCTGGACGATGGGCTGTTCGATCGATACCCCGTGGACCACATCCTGGGCGGCCACGTGAAGCCGGAGCTGGCGGCGGGCAAAATCAGTGTCAGGACCGGCCCCGTCATGGCGGCGTTGGACGGCTTTCATATCGAAGTGGTAGGCAAGGGCGGCCACGGGGCCTGCCCCCACGCCTGCCGGGACCCCATCGTGGCGGCGTCCGCCATGGTCCTGGCGCTGCAGACCGTGGTCAGCCGGACCAGCGACCCCGACAAGACCTGCGTCCTGTCCGTATGCCGCATCCAGGGGGGCGAAGCCGACAACGTGATCCCGGACAAGGTGGTCCTGGAGGGCACCATGCGCACCGTGGACGGGGACCAGCGGGCCGCCTGCCTGGATCGGCTGTTCGCCGTGGCGGAGAGCACCGCCGCGGCCATGGGCTGCAAGGCCCTGATCCGGCTGCAGCGGGGCATGCCCCTGGTGGTGAACGATCCCGAAACGGCCCGGATCTGCCGTGCCAAGGCGGAAGGGCTGCTGGGGCCAGAGCAGGTCACGGCCCTGCCCGTGGACACCATCTCCGAGGACTTCGCCCTGTACGCCCAGCGGGTCCCGGGCTGCTATATCGGCATCGGCACCGGGACGCCGGGGGCAGCATTCCACCCCCTGCACAGCGATCGGTTCTTCCCTGGCGACGATCTGCTGCCCCTCGGTGCCACGGTCTTCGCCCAGATGGCGCTGGGCCTGTTGAACGAAGGAGGACGACGGCTATGACGGATATACGCACACTATTTTTGGAGAAGGACTACAACTGTGCCGAGACGGTGCTGCTGTGGGCCAACGAGAAATACGGCCTGGGCGTGGCCCCCGAGGACGTGAAGCTGGTCAGCGGCTTCGGCGGGGGCCTGGGTTCCGGGGAGAACTGCGGAGCCCTGCTGGGGGCCCTGGCCGCCCTGTCGAAGGCCCTGGTCCGGGAGCGGGCCCACGCCACGACCGGCTTCGGGGCAACCTGCGCCGGGCTGGTGAACCGGTTCCGGGCGGAGCTGGGGACCATCGAATGCACGGAACTGAAGGAGAAGTATCGCCGGCCCGACGTGCGCTGCCTCTATGTGGTGGAGCGGGCTGCGGCGATTTTGGACGAATACATGCAGGAGCTGGAGGAAAAACCATGAACCTCGATCCCTTTGCCTTCGACCCCCTGGCTCAACGATACCCCTCCCAGCGCTTCCCCCTCTACGCCCGGGGCGGCATGGTGAACTGCTCCAGCCCCCAGGCGTCTGCGGCGGGGCTGGAGGTCCTGCGCCGGGGCGGCAACGCCGTGGACGCGGCGGTGGCGGCGGCTGCGGCGCTCACCGTGGTGGAGCCCACGGCCAACGGCATCGGCTCCGACGCCTTCGCCCTGGTGTGGTCCGAGAAGGATCAAAAGCTCTTCGGCCTCAACGCCAGCGGCCCTGCGCCGGGGCTGTTGTCCATCGACCGGGTCATGGCCGACGGCCGGGCCGTGGACGGCAGGATGCCCCTCAGGGGCTGGACGCCGGTCACCGTGTCCGGGGCCCCGGGGGCCTGGGCGGCCCTCAGCGGCCGCTTCGGGCGGCTGAGCCTTTCGGAAGACCTGGCCCCCGCCGTCCGATACGCGGCGGAGGGCTATCCCTGTGGGCCCAACCTCTCCGCCATGTGGCAGCGGTCCTTTGACAGCTTTTCCAAGACGTTGACGGGGCCGGAATATGGGCCCTGGTTCCGCACCTTCGCGCCTCAGGGCCGGGCGCCTCGGGCCGGGGAGATGGTGTACCTTCCCGACCACGCCGCCACGCTGCAGGCCATCGGCGAGACCGACGCCGAGGCCTTCTACCGGGGGGATATCGCCCGGCGCATCGACGCCCAGAGCCGCCGGGACGGGGGGTATATCCGCTACGAGGACTACGCCGCCTTCCATCCCAAGTGGGTGGAGCCCATCTCCGTGAACTACCGGGGCTTCGACGTGTGCGAGATCCCGCCCAACGGCCAGGGCATCGCGGCGCTCATGGCCCTGAATATCCTAAAGGAGTTCACCTTCGAGGACCGGGACAGCGTCAAGACGGTCCACCGGCAGCTGGAGGCCATGAAGATGGCCTTTGCCGACGCCTTCCGGTACGTGACCGACCCGGAAGCCATGGAGATCGACTATCACGACCTGCTCTCCCCCGCCTACGGGGCCATGCGGGCCCGGGAGATGGGGGACCGAGCCCAGGTCTGGACCCACCGGCTGCCGCCCAAAAGCGGCACCGTGTACCTCTGCTGCGCCGACGGGGAGGGGAACATGGTCTCCTACATCCAGTCCAACTACATGGGCTTCGGCTCCGGCATCGTGGTGGAGGGGACCGGCGTCAGCCTCCAGAACCGGGGCGCGGACTTCTCCCTGGACCCCGCCGCGGCCAACCGCCTTATGCCCGGCAAGCGGACCTATCACACCATCATCCCCGGCTTCCTCATGCAGGGCGGGCGGCCCGTGGGCCCCTTCGGGGTCATGGGGGCGTACATGCAGCCCCAGGGCCACGTGCAGGTGATGATGAACTACATCGACTTCCATCTGGACCCCCAGCAGGCCCTGGACGCACCCCGGTGGCAATGGCTTCGGGACGGGACCGTCACGGTGGAGCGCCGGTTCTCGCCGGAGCTCATGGAGGCTCTGGCGGACCGGGGCCATGATATCCGGATGGACCCCAACACGCCCAGCTTCGGCCGGGGGCAGATGATCGTCCGACTCCCCAGCGGCGTGCTGGTGGGCGGCACCGAGTCCCGCACGGACAGCAACATCGCCTGCTATTGATCCAAAAAACGAAACGGCCCCTTTTCCGGCGGAAAAGGAGCTTTTTTCGATGTGTTGTTTGTCGAAAAATGTGGTATCCTAATTCCATGAAACGAATTTTCCTTCTTTTGGCGGCGCTGCTGCTGCTTTTGGGCTGCGGCCGCGTCTCCGCTTCGACCCTGTCCGCGGAGGCTACGGCTGCGCCGTCCCATATCGCTTCCTGGTCGGCCCCGCCCCGGACCTTCGCCGTGGCCGCCGGGACGGCAGCGCCCACGATCACCCCGCCGCCCACGCCCTCGCCGACCCCCACGCCCACGCCGACACCGGTGCCCACGCCCACCCCGGAGCCTACGCCGGACCCGGACCGGCCCATGATCGCCTTGACCTTCGACGACGGGCCCACGGAGTACACGCCCCAGGTGCTGGACCTTCTGGAGCGGCACGGGGCCAAGGGGACCTTCTTCGTCATCGGGCAAAATCTCGGCGAGGGGACCAGGCCCGTCCTGCAGCGGATGGCGGATATGGGCTGCGACATCGGCATGCACGATCTCACCCATACGGATTTGACCAAGCTGTCCGCCGCCGCCAACGTGAAGCGGATCCGCGAAATGCAGGCTCTCGTCTCCGCCCAGATCGACGGCGGGTACGAGACGCACCTGCTGCGGCCACCCTTCGGGTCCCTGAACAAGACCGTGCGCCGGGCCCTTCGGACCGCCGGTGCCGCCAGCATCCGCTGGTCCGTGGACACCCGGGACTGGAGCAACAAGAGCCCCAAGACCATTTTGAAGATCGTGAAGGCGGAAACCAGGGACGGGGCCATCCTCCTGTTCCACGACCGGCTCCCCACCACCGTGGCCGCCCTGGAGGAGGCCATCCCCTGGCTTCAGGAGCAGGGATACGACCTGGTCACCGTCACGGAGCTCATCGAGAGCAGCGGCCAAAGCATCCGGTATGGGGAGGACTACCAACGCAAGCCCGGCCGGTAAGGATCTGCCCCTTGACAGGGGCGCCGTTTTTTCATACTATCAAGCTATCAAACCAAGGGGGGAACACATATGGAAATGGTACGATTTCAGGACATGCCCTACGTGCGGCCGGATATGGAGGCCCTGAAGGCCGCCTATCAGGAGACCATCGAGAAGCTGAAGAGCGCCGCCAGCTATGAGGAGGCCCGCAGCGCCTTCTTCACCCTGCAGGAAGCGGAGGACCGTCGGGCCACCATGGCCGTGCTTTGCTCCGTGCGCAACACCATCGACACCACCGACGCCTACTACGACGGCGAGATGAAGTGGCTTCGGACCGAGAACGCGTCCCTGATCCCCCTTAGAAAGGGGTATCAGGAGGCCCTGGCCACCAGCCCCTTCCGGCCCCAGTTCGAGGCGGAGTTCGGAAAGCAGATGTTCCGGCTCATCGACGCGGGGCTCAAGACCTCCGACGAGCGGATCATCCCCGACGTGATCCGGGAGGGGAACCTGTGCCAGCAGTACCAGAAGGACAGCGCCCTGGCGGTCACCGATTTCCGCGGCGAAAAATGCAACTTCTACGGGCTCCTGAAGCACATGGAGAGCCCGGATCGGCAGGAGCGGAAGGAGGCCTTCCACGCCTGGGCGGCCCTCTACGAAAAGATCAGCCCGCAACTGGACGCAGAGTACGACGAGCTGGTGCATTTGAGGGACAAGATGGCCCATACGTTGGGCTTTGAGAGCTACACGGACCTCGCCTATCTGGAGCGGCGCCGGTTCGACTACACCAAGGAGGACGCGGCCAACTTCCGCAAGCAGGTCCGGGAGATCGTGACCCCCGCCGTAGCCGCCATCCGGGAGCGGCAGCGGCAGCTCTTGGGCGTGGACAAGCTTCGGTACTACGACGAGGCCCTGATCTTCCCCGAGGGGAACGCGGACCCGGAGGGGACCATGGAGGAGCTGGTCCAGAAGGCTCTCGCCATGTATAAGGAGATGAGCCCCGAGACCGGGGAGTTCTTCAGCTTCATGGTGAAGTACCGGCTGTTTGACCTGGAGACCCGGCCCGGCAAGCGCATGGGCGGGTATATGACCCGGTTCCCCGATTATCGGGCGCCCTTCATCTTCAGCAACTTCAACGGCACCAGCGCGGACGTGGACGTGCTGACCCACGAGGCGGGCCACGCCTTCCAGGGGTATCTCGCTATGCGGTCCATCCCCGTGAGCATGCTCTCCGGGTCCACCGCTGAGATCAACGAGATCCACTCCATGTCCATGGAGCACTTCGCCTACCCCTGGATGGAGAGCTTCTTCGGCGAGAAGTACGAGAAGTACCTGACGGCGCACCTGATCGGCGCCATCGGCGTGATCCCGTACATGGCCTGCGTGGACGAGTTCCAGCACCGGATGTACGAGCAGCCGGACCTGGACGCCCACCAGCGGCGGCAGGTGTGGCGCGAAATCGAGAAGACCTACATGCCCTGGCGGGACTACGACGGGGAGCCCTTCCTGGAGGAGGGCGGGTTCTGGATGCAGAAGCAGCACATCTTCCTGTACCCGTTCTATTACATCGAGTACGCCCTGGCCCAGATGTGCGCCTTCCAGTACTACGGCCGCATGAAGACCGACCGGGCCCAGGCCTGGCAGGACTACCTGCGCCTCTGCCGCGCCGGCGGCACCCGGGGCTACTTCGAGCTCCTTGAGATCGGTAGCCTCCTGAACCCCTTCCGGGACGGCACCGTGGCCGCCTCCCTGGGGCATGTGGTGGAGGAGATCAGGGAACGGTATTAAGCATTTCTCTTTTGCCGCTTTTTTCTCTTCGGTGAAGGGGTGCGAAGCCGAGCGCTGCCTGTGGCAGATACAGCGAGGCGCAGCACGGGCAAAACAAGGAAAAACCAAACAGAGTGCCGGTTTTGACTATGTTTTGCCCATGGGTAAAAGCGGCGCAAAAAAGAGAAGCACAAAGATAATAATGGGAAGTACGGCGTGAGCCATACTTCCCATTTGCTTTCTTTTTGGCTATCAACAGCTCTCCGTCATGATGTCCAGGATCTCCCGATCCGTGTCCCGCATGCCCTCCCGGGCCATGCGGCCCACGGTGCGGATGGTGTTGTCCACGCCCTTCTTCACGATGCCCTCGCCGGAATAGAACTGGTTCTTGCCGTGGGTGTACATCTCGTACCCCATGAGCCCGGCCTCCACGGCCATGGCGATCTTCCCGGCGCAGGAGGGCTTGGCCCCGTCGCAGACCATACCGGACAGGATGGCCAGGGTGTTCACGATGGTGTGGGCGATGACCTCGTACCCGTCCCC
>CACXNN010000055.1 GCA_902768995.1 uncultured Eubacteriales bacterium
CAACGACAGCAACCTCTACGGCGAGAGCATCGCCCGCCTCAGCAACATGCTGGCGGGGGGCGTCATGGTCCAGCGGTTCGGGGACCTGGTCCGGGGCCGCCGGAGCACGGTGAAGCGGATCGAGAAGGGGCTCGTCACCCCCACCCTGGCCGCCACGCCCGGGGACCTGTCTCTGGTCCTCCCCAAGCGCATCCTGGACGGGATCATCGAGATGATCTACGCCCTGGACAAGATCGCGCCGGGCACCGCCAACGACGACACGCTCCTCTACGGCGTGGAGGTGAAGTTCTACAACATGGAGGTGTCCCTGGACGAGAACCTCATGACCCGGTATCCGGGCCTCTACATCATCGGCGACGGCAGCGGCATCACCCACTCCCTGTCCCACGCTTCCGCCTCGGGGGTGTTCGTGGCGAGAAGGATCGCGGGAGCATGAGAACTTTCTTCTTTGCACCTTTTTTCTCTTCGGTGAAGAGAAAAAAGGTGCCCAAAAAAGAGAAGCACAACAAGGCTAAAAGTTGGTATCGCTGAAATCGGGAGAGATAGATGGAACGACAGGCGACCATGGTGAAGGATATGACCGAGGGGAAGGTGGTGCCGCTGCTGCTGCGGTTCGCCTTCCCGCTGTTCGTGTCTAACGCTCTGCAAGCGGTCTACAACGTGGTGGACATGGTGGTGGTGGGCAACTACATCGGCAAGGCCGGCATGTCCGCCGTGTCCATCGGCGGCGATCTCCTGCACCTCTTGACCTTCGTGGCTATGGGTTTCTGCTCCGCGGGCCAGGTCATCATCGCCCGGGCCGTGGGGGAGAGGCGGCCGGAGGACATCCGGAAGACCATCGGCACCATGTTCACCTTCCTGCTGTCCGTGTCGGCGGCCATCGCCGTGATCTGCTATCTTTTACGCGCTTCCCTGCTCTCCTGGCTCAACACCCCTGCCGCCGCCCGGGCCTACGCCATGGACTACCTGGTGACCTGCGTGTGCGGCCTGGTGTTCATCTACGGCTACAACATCGTCAGCGCCATCCTCCGGGGCATGGGCGACAGCAAGCGGCCCTTCCTGTTCATCGCCGTGGCCGCCATCCTGAACATGATATTGGACGTGCTGTTCGTGAAGTATCTCCACATGGAGGTCTTCGGGGCGGCCCTGGCCACGGTCATCGGCCAGGGGGTCAGCTTCCTCGCCTCGTTGGTGTACCTCTACCGGCGGCGGGTCAGCTTCGGATTCGACTTCCGACCCGCCAGCTTCCGCATCGACGGGCCCACCTTCCGGCGGCTTTTGGCCCTGGGCATCCCCATGGCCATCCAGTCCGCGGCCATCAACCTCAGTAAGATCCTGCTCATGTCCTGGATCAACCTGTTCGACGTGACCTATTCGGCTCTCGCGGGCATCTTCAACAAGCTCAACACCATGTGCGGCGTCATCTCCCAGTCCTTCACCACCGCGGGCAGCACCATGGTGGGCCAGAACCTGGGGGGCCGGAAGTACAAGCGGGTCAACGAGACGTTGCTCACCATCCTGCTCATCGGCATGGGCTTTGCGGCCCTGTTCACGGCGGTGATGCTCCTGTGGCCCGAGGGGGTCTACGGCATGTTCACCCCGGATCCGGACGTGCTTTCTGTGGCGGCGGTGCTGACGCTGCCCGTGATCCTGAACTTCTTCGGCGCGGGCACCCGGTCCGTGGCCTTCTCCCTCATCAACGGTTCCGGCCGGGCCAAGCTCAATCTCGCTGTGGCCATCATCGACGGCATGATCAGCCGGATCGGCCTTGCGGCCCTGTTCGGCTTCGCCCTCCACTGGGACTGCTTCGGCTTCTGGATGGGCGACGCTCTGGCCGGGTTCATGCCGCTCCTCATCGGCGGCGTATTCTACCTCTCCGGCCGCTGGCGGAGCCGGGAAGGGGCTGAGGCGTAGGCGTTGCTGTACCCATGGGAAAAAGCAGATAAAAAACCCCCGGCCGATGCCGGGGGTCCTTTTTCTGTTGGATTCAATAGCGAGCTAAGAGCTCCCGCACCGTCTCGAACAGCTTCGCCTTATTGACGTCCAGCATGACCAGGGCGTTTTTGAAGGGGAACTGCTTGTCGGAGAAGAGGTCCGTCACCGTCTTGCCGTAGGTGATGGTGCCCTTGGTCTCCACGGCCACCCCCGCCTCCTCGCCGGAGAACAGCTCCGGGTACAGGGGGTAGAGCACCGCGGTGGGATCGTGGAGGGCCATGCCGTCGATGCCGTGGGCCTGGGAATAGCTAAGGCCGTGCTGGGCCGCGTCCCGCAGGAATTTGGCCGTGGGGTTGAGCCGACCCATCTCGTCCAGCTCCGCCGGGGACATGACGGTCTTGAGGGTCATGTCGAGGCCGCACATGACGATGGGCACGCCGCTTTGGAACACGGTGCTGGCCGCCTCCGGGTCGCAGAAGATGTTGGCCTCCGCCGCCGGGGTGGCGTTGCCGTAGGTGGCGGAGCCGCCCATGATGACGATCCGCTTCAGGAGCTTACCCAGGGTCCCGTACTTGCCGAGGGCCAGGGCCACGTTGGTGAGGGGCCCCACGGCGATCAGCGTCAGCTCCCCCTCCGCCGCCTTGGCCGCCTCGTAGAGGGCGTCCCAGGCGGGCTTTTTCTCCACGGGGGCGTCGGAGGCGGGCAGGGGCACGTCCCCGAGGCCGTTCTGGCCGTGGATGAAGTAGCAGGTCCTAGGCTCCCGGAACAGGGGCCGGGCGGCACCGGGGTACACGGGGACGTCCTTCCTTCCGAAGAAGGCCACGAGATCCCGGGCGTTTTGGAAGGTCTTAGGAAGCTCCACGTTCCCGGCCACCGCTGAGACGCCCTTCACGTCGTATGCGTCGATGGCGAACAACAGGGCCATGGCCATGGCGTCGTCCACGCCGGGGTCCGTGTCCAGCCAGACGGGTATCTTTTTCTCAAGCATAGGTCTTCACCGCCTCTACCAGAAGATCCACGAAGCCCTGCCGGTCGATGTCCAGGATGCAGGACGCGTTGGGGGCCTTGCCCGTGACGCCGTACCAGTCGCCCACGGTGGTGCCCTTGCAGTAGTCGCCGGCGGTCTCCACCTGGACGTACAGGTCCTTGAAGGTCATGATCTCGGGCTTGATGAGGGCCGCCACGGCCACCGCGTCGTGGACCGGCGCGCCGGGATAGCCCAGCTTCCGATGGAAGCCGTAGAAGAACTCCAGCCAGTCCGCCACCACCTCAGCCACCTTGTTGCCCACGGCCCGGATGCGCTCGAAGTCCTCCGGGAACACCAGGGCCTTTTCCGTCACGTCCAGGCCCGCCATGTAGATGGGAATGCCGCTTTCGTAGACGACCTTGGCCGCCTCCGGGTCCACCAGGATGTTGAACTCCGCCGCGGGGGTCCAGTTGCCGTAGGCGATGCCGCCGCCCATGAGGGAGATGCGGGCGATCTTGGGCTTCAGGTCCGGCCGGGTCAGGAGCAGGGCCGCCACGTTGGTCAGGGGGCCCGTGGGCACGATGGTCACGGGCTCGTCGCTCTCCTCGATGACCTTCTCCATAAGGGCCGGGGCGGATAGGCCGCAGGGCTCGAAGTCCGGTTCCGGCAGGTCCGGGCCGTCCAGGCCGCTCTTGCCGTGGACCGTGGGCACCACGATGGGCTCCGCCACCAGGGGCCGGGGCCGCCCCACGCCGAAGGGGGCGTGGTTGCCGATGAGGGTGCAGATGCGGAGGGCGTTGTAGGTGGTCTTCTCGATGGTCTGGTTGCCGCACACGGAGGTGCAGGCCCGGATGTCGAGGAGGGGAGAGGACTTCGCGAGGACCCAGGCGATGGCGTCGTCATGGCCCGGGTCTCCGTCCAGGATCACGGGTATCTTTTTCAATCCGTCCATCTTACGCCGCCGCCTTCTTCTGCTCTTTCTTCTCCTGCCGGGCGCGGATCTTCCGGGCCTTGTTGTAGGTGGAGATGGCGTAGATGGTGATGCCCAGGATGGTCACCACGTAGGGCAGGGCCTCCACCAGACGGGCGGGCAGGTTGGTGCCCTTCACGTAGTTGGCGAGGGCCTGGGCAAAGCCGAAGAGCAAGCTGGAGAGCATGACGCCCACGGGCTCGCCCCGGCCCATGGCCTGGGCCGCCAGGGCGATGAAGCCACGGCCTGCGATCATGCCCTTAGAGAACATGGTCATGTAGGACATGGACATGTAGGCGCCGGCCATGCCGCAGAGGAGGCCGCAGAGGACCAGGGAGATGTACTTGATCTTGTACACGCCCACGCCCACGGAGTCGGCGGCGTGATCGTTCTCGCCCACCGCCCGGATGCGGATGCCCAGGGGGGTCTTGTAGAGCAATATCCACACCAGCAGCACGCAGAGGAAGGCCACGTAGGTCAGCACGGACTGGTTGGTGAAGAATATCTCGCCGATGACGGGGATCTTGGAGAGCACGGGGATGGTGACCCGGGGCAGGTTCCAGGCGCCCATGACGGTCTGGGTGTCGCCCTTCGATCCGGTCAACAGGTACAGCAGCAGCACCGCGCCGCCCTCGCCCAGGGTGTTCACGGCGATACCGCAGAGGATGATGTCCGTCTTGAACTTGAAGGCGAAGAAGCCGATCATGAGGGACAGGAGCACGCCCAGGACCATGGCGCCCAGGACGCCCACGAAGGTGCTGCCGCTCTTCCAGGCGCAAGTGACCGCGATGAGGGCGCAGAGGGACATGGTGCCTTCAAGGCCGATGTTCACGACGCCCGCCTTCTCCGTGATGGAGGCGGCCAGGGCCGCGAACAGGATGGGCACCATGATGCGGATGATGGAGGCCGCAAAGGACGTGGTGAGGATGGAGGACAGGATGTTAGACATGCTCCTCGCCTCCTTTCCGCCCGGCCTGGACCGCTTTTTCGGCCAGCTCCTTCTGGGTCTCCCGGACCACCAGCTTCTGCCTAAAGCCGGAGAGGAACTGATCCGCCGCGAAGAACAGGAAGATGACCACGGAAATGAGGTCCATCATCTCCACGGGTACCGTGGTCCAGGTGTTCATGAGCTCGCAGCCGTACTGGAGGTAGGCCACGAAGAATGCCGCGATGGGGATGAAGATGGGGTTGTTGCCCGCCAGGATGGCTAGCGTGATGCCGTCCCAGCCGTAGCCGGTCAGGGCCGTCCAGCGGTACTGGGAGAAGTAGCCCAGCTGGGTGACCACGCCGCCCATGCCGGCCAGGATACCGCCCACCACCTGGCAGAGGATCACGATGGCCCCCACCTTGATGCCGGAGTACTGGGAGAACTCCTTGTTGATGCCCACCATGCGGATGGCGTAGCCCCAGCGGGTCCGATAGAGGAAGAACCAGCAGAGCACCGCCATGGCAAGGGCGATGAAGATGCCGTAGCTCACCTGCTCCCCTTCGAAGATCTTGGGGATGATGGCCGTGCTCTTATAGGGGAAGGTCATGGTGGCGCCCTGGGACCGGTCCGCGAAGTTCTGGGTGAGGAACTGCATGGTCACGTCCAGGATGATGTAGTTGAGCATGAGGGAGACCACCATCTCGGAGACCCCCCACTTGGTCTTGAGGAAGCCGGGGATCAGCATGATGAGGCCGCCGATGAGGGCGCCCGCCAGGATGCAGACGATCTGGTGGAGCACCGTGGGCATGGGGCAGTAGATAGCCACCAGGGCCCCCACGAAGCCGCCCGCGGAGATACAGCCCTCGCCCGCCAGGTTGAACTGGTTGGCGGAGAACATGATGCAGGTGCCGAGGCCCGTGAACGTGATGGGGATCATGTACGCCAGCACCCGGCAGATCTTGCTCCAGCTGGCCGCCGGACCGAGGAGCATGTACCTGAGGGCCGTCAGGGGCTCGTCGGTGCTGAGAAAGATCAGCGCCAGGGCCACCAAGAAGGCCACCAGCAGGGCCGCCGCGCCCCGCACGTAGCCGAACAGACGCAGACTCTTACTTTTCATGGACCACCCTCCTAACTTCCTCAGGGCTCTGCCGCTTGAGGCCAAGCATGTATTCGCCCATCTCCATTTCGTCCATCTTCTTGGTGTCCTCGAAGTAGGCCACGATCTCGCCGCCGTGGAACACCACCAAACTGTCGGAGAGCTCGATGACCTCGTTCAGGTCAGCGGAGACCAGCAGCACCGCCGCCCCTGCCCGCGAGAGCTCCACCAGCTTCTTGCGGATGAACTCCGTGGCGCCCACGTCGATGCCTCGGGTGGGCTGGTCGGCGATGATCAGCACTGGCTCGGAGGAGAACTCCCGAGCCACCACCACCTTCTGGATGTTGCCGCCGGAGAGCATCTTCACCTGCTGCTGGGGGGACTTGCAGAGGACCTGGTATTCCTCCACCAGCCGCTCGCTCTCCTTGTGGATGGCCTTCATGTTGAAGAGGGGGCCGTTGTTGAACTTCTTCTCGTCGAACCGGTCGGAGATCACGTTCTCCTCGATGCTGGCGGAGTCCGCGATGCCGTAGATCATCCGGTCCTCGGGGATCAGGGAGATGCCCATGTCCCGGAGCTTGTCCTGATGGAGGCCCAAGGTGGACTTGCCGTCCACGGTGACGGACCCGGCGTCGGGCTTGCTGAAATTGTAGAGGATGTCCACCAGCTCCCGCTGGCCATTGCCCTCCACGCCGGCGATGCCCAAAATCTCGCCTTTTCGGACCGTGAAGGAGACCTTGTTCAGCATCTTCCGGTTCCAGTCGTTGGTGAATTCGAGATCCCTCACCTGCAGCACCGGCGACCTGGGCTGGGCCTGCTCCTTCTGGACGGTCAGGATCACGTCCCGGCCCACCATCAGCCGGCTGATCTCCTGCTCGGAGGTGTCGGCGGTGTTGTACACGCCCATGGACCGGCCGCCCCGCAGGATGGTCATGCGGTCCGTGATCTCCTTGATCTCCTTCAGCTTGTGGGAGATGAAGATGATGGTGTACCCCTGCTCCTTGAGATGGACCAGCTCCTTGAAGAGCTCCACCGTCTCCTGGGTGGTGAGCACGGCGGTGGGCTCGTCCAGGATCAGGATCTTGGCGCCCCGGACCAGGGCCTTCAAAATCTCCACCTTCTGCTTCATGCCCACCGGGATGTCCATGACCTTGGCGTTGGGGTCCACTTCCAAATTAAACTTTTTGCTGAATTCCTCGGTGAGGGCGATGGCCTTGTGGAAATCCACGAAGAGCTTGCCCTTCCTGGGCTCCATGCCCAGGACCACGTTCTCCGCCACCGTCAGGCTGGGCACCAGCATGAAGTGCTGATGGACCATGCCGATCCCATGGGCGATGGCCACGGTGGGGGAGGTGAGGGCCACCTTTTCCCCCTTGATAAAGATTTCGCCGTTGGTGGGCTGCTCCATGCCGAAGAGCATCTTCATCAGGGTGGACTTGCCCGCCCCGTTCTCCCCCATGAGGGCATGGATCTCGCCCTTCTTCACCAGGAAGTCCACCCCCTGGTTGGCGGCGATGCCGTTGGGGTAGATCTTG
>CACXNN010000056.1 GCA_902768995.1 uncultured Eubacteriales bacterium
GGCCTGGGCCCGGTCCTTCACGAACATGTCCATCTCCACGCCGTGGCCGAAGGCCTCGTGGACGATCATGCCCGTGACGGCGGGGGTGCAGACGCACTCGTATTCGCCGGGCACCATGGGCTGGCTGTCGATGAGCTCCAGGGCGGTGGTGACCGCGTTGTCCAGCTTGGCGCGGAGCGCGTCCAAAACCTCAGCCCCGCCCAGGTCGGAGGCGCCGTCGTAGTAGCCCACGATGTCCCCGTCCTTGGGGCACATGGCGTAGATGCTGCCGCAGCTCCACAGGAGGTTCTGCTCCAGGTCCCGGTGGGGGGACAGGAAGAGCTTGTGGATCTCCTGGAACTCGAAACTGGCGATGCAGTCCAGCACCCGCTCGTCCCGGCCCTTGCCGGTCTTGCGGATGTCCGTGAGGGCGGAAAGGATCGCCTCGTCGCCCTTCTCCTCCGGGTGGATGGCGTACTCGCTGGATTTGAGGAGCGTCGCGGGCTCGTCGGGGATCTGACCGTATTCGCTGAGGGTCAGGCCTTCCGGCAGGCCCGTGAGGGGCATGAGCCGCTCCTCCACCTCCGCCATGATGGCGGGGATGGCCTCTTCGTCGATGTGGGTGAAGGAGTATTCCCCGTAGGACCGGCCGTCGGTGAACAGATCGTCCTCCCCGGCGGACACACCCGAGTTCCCCACCCGATAATACTTGCTCCTGGTGTCGGCCGCCAGCACGGACACGTACCCGTACTTTTCGGACAGCTGCTTCACCAGCGATTGCAGCAGGGGCTTGGCCCCCTGCAAAAATGCGCTGCGCTGTACCTGCATTCTCATACCTCCTATGGTGTTTGTATCATCATATCAGCACGGAGACAGGATTTCAACAAAAAGGTGAAGAAGGGCCCGGGAACCCTTGAAAAAGGAATCCTTCCGGGCTATAATAAGCTGATTTAATATGGAGGCAAGAAAGTCGGCGCGGGGAAAACCACCCTCATCAAGAAGCTGATCCAGGAAGCGTACCAGGGCGAAAAGCTGGTGCTCATCGAGAACGAGTTCGGTGAGATCGGCATCGACGGCGCTTTCATGCAGGACGCGGGCATCCAGGTGAACGAGATGAACTCTGGCTGCATCTGCTGCTCCTTGGTGGGCGACTTCGGCCGGGCGCTGAAGAAGGTCCTCGCCGAGTACGCGCCGGACCGCATCCTCATCGAGCCCTCGGGCGTGGGCAAGCTCTCCGACGTGATCGGCGCCGTGGAGCGCATCGATTCCCACGATATAGCGCTCAATTCCTTCACCACCGTGGTGGACGCCAAGAAAGCCAAGGTGTACATGAAGAACTTCGGCGAGTTCTTCAACAACCAGGTGGAGAGCGCCAACGCCATCATCCTGAGCCGGACCCAGGACGTGACGGAGGCGAAGCTGGCGGAAGTGCTGGCCCTTCTCAGGGAGCACAACCCCAACGCCGTCATCATCACCACCCCCTGGAGCGAGCTCTCCGGCAAGATGATCCTTTCCGCCATGGAGCGGAAGGACACCCTGGAGGCGGCCCTGAAGGAGCTCACCGAGATGGCCCGCAAGGAGGAGGAAGAGGAGGAACACGAGCACCATCATCACCATCACCATGACGACGATGAGGAGTGCGACGATCCTGAGTGCGAATGCCACCACCATCATGACGATGACGACGACGAGGACGAGCACGAACACCATCACCATCACCATCACGACGATGATGATGAGGACGAGGAGCACGAGCACCATCACCATCATCACCACGATGACGACGAGGAGTGCGACGATCCTGAGTGCGAATGCCACCACCATCATGACGATGACGACGAGGACGAGGAGCACGAGCACCATCATCATCACCATCATCACCACCACGGCCACGACGCCGACGAGGTGTTCACCAGCTGGGGCGTGGAGACGGCCAACAAGTATTCTAAGGACGAGATCGAGAGCATCCTCGTGAAGCTGGACGACGCGGCATCCTACGGCGCCATCCTGCGGGCCAAGGGCGTGGTCGCCGGCAGCGACGGCCAGTGGATCCACTACGATTACGTGCCCGAGGAGCACGACGTGCGCACGGGCCCCGTCTCCTTCACGGGCCGCATCTGCGTCATCGGGTCCAAGCTCAACGAGGAGGCCCTCAAGGCCCTGTTTAGGGTGTAAGCTATGGAAGATATCCCCGTATTCCTGTTCACGGGCTTTCTGGACGCGGGCAAGACCTCCTTCGTCCAGAGCCTGCTGGAGGATAAGGAATTCAATAACGGCCAGCCCACGCTGGTGATCCAGTGCGAGGAGGGCGAGGAGGAGCTGCTCCCGGACCGGTTCCCCAAGAAGGGGAAGGTGAGCATCGTCACCATCGACAGCGAGGATAGGCTCACCGAGGGGCATCTATTGGCGCTGACGAAGCAGTACAAACCCGCCCGGATCATCGTGGAATATAACGGCATGTGGCTCAACAACAGCCTGTTCCAGGCTCTGCCCGAGAGCTGGTCCATCGCGGGGGAAACGCTGTTCTTCGACAGCACCACCTTTGCCGTATACAACGCCAACATGCGGCAGCTGGTGGTGGATAAGCTTCGGACCGCGGAGCTGGTGCTCTTCAACCGGGTCACGGAGGACACGGACAAGATGGCCCTACATAAGATCGTCCGGGCCATCACCCGCCAGGCGGACATCGCCTACTCCTACGACAGCGGCAAGACCGAGTACGACGAGATCATCGACCCCCTGCCCTTCGACGTGGACGCGCCCATCGTGAAGGTGGAGGACAAGGACTACGCCCTCTTCTACCAGGACCTGGTGGAGGACTTCAAGAAGTACCACGGGAAGGTGGTGGAGTTCACCGCCCTGGTGGCGCGGAACAACCGCATGCCTAAGGACACCTTCGTGGCCGGGCGGCAGCTCATGCAGTGCTGCGCCGCGGATATCCAGTTCGCCGCCTTCGCCTTCAAGTACGACAACGCCGCCAGCCTCCAGAACCAGGGCTGGTACAAGGTGACCGCCAAGATCGAGGTCCGCTACTCCGCCATCTACGGCAAGAAGGGCCCCGTCTTCAACGAGGTCCGCTACTCCGCCATCTACGGCAAGAAGGGCCCCGTCTTCAATACCCTGGCCATCGAGCCCTGGCGGGAGCCCGAGGAGCCCGTAGCCACGTTCTATTGATCCCTTTTTCTCTTGCCGCTTTTTCTTTTCAGGTGAAAGGAAAAAGCGGCGCAAAAAGAAAAGTCCATTGGGGATAATGAAAAAAAGGGAGAGCATTTCTCCCCGAATAAAGTTCTTTGGGTGCAGCCTTTCTTTCAAGAAAGGCTGCATGTTTTTAGGCAAAACCGTTCAAAATAGGGGCATGAAGAATTATAGACGAGGTGGAAGATGAAGGCGACCGGGATCGTGCGGCGGATAGACGAGCTGGGGCGGATCGTGATCCCCAAGGAGATACGGCGGACGCTCCGGATACAGGAGAGCGACCCCATGGAGATCTATATGGGGGACGACGGCAGCATCCAGCTGAAGAAATACTCCTCCGTGGGCGGTCTCAAGGAGGTGGCGGAGCAGTACGTCCAGGCGCTGAACGGGGCCTTTGGGCTTACGGCGGCGGTGACGGACAAGGAGGCCTGCGTGGCGGCGGCGGGGCGGCAGCGGCGATGGCTGTTGGACAAGCCTCTGCTGGACGCCGTCCGGCGGCGGCTGCTGGGCCGACAGGTGATCGAGGAGCGCAACGCCCTCCTGGCCCAGGGGCAGGAAGCGCCCTTCACCTCCCTGTTGGGGGTGCCCATCCTTTTGGAGGGGGACACCGTGGGCGGCGTGTTCCTGTTGAGCGCCGAGGGCGGCCCGGCCCTGGGGGACAGCGCCCTGCAGAGCCTCAAGACCGGAGCGCTGTATCTCGGGCGATTGTTGAGCGTGTAAAGACGGGAGGGGCAAGCCCCTCCCCTACGGTCACTTGTTGTCCCACATCCGTAGGGGCCGTGGCTTGCCTGGCCCGCATATATGCTTTTGGGGTTTGGGATCAATACTCCTGATAGAACTCTTCGCCGGTGACGGTGTTGACGTACAGGGCGTCGGCGCCCCAGCCCATGATGTCGATGCGCTCCATGGCATAGTGCTGGATCTCCATGAGCCGACCGCCCTCGAAGCAGAACTCGTACCAGCGGCCGTCCATCATATAGGCGTCGATGGTGCAGAAGTTGCCGTCGTAGACCGCGTTCACATCCACTTCCTTCACGTTCTCCTTGCCGAAGGTCTGCTCCGCCACGTACTTCACGTAGTGGATGTACTCCACGCCGCCCATCTTGTCGTAGGGGATGGTGATGAGCTTCAGATCGTCGTCGGGGTTGTAGAGCCCGTCGCAGGTGGCATGGACGATGTAGCCGGACTTGGCGGCGATGTCCATGTCGACGAGGCCGTCCTTGTGGATGTGGTAGAAGTTCTCCCGGTAGCCGGACTTGTCCAGGAAATAGGTGATCTCCCAATCCTTCAGATTATAGTCCAGCTCCTCCACGGTCTTGCCCTCGGCGTCCCGGCGCTCGGCGGCACGGCCGTTGGCGGCGGACAGGAACATACGGTACATCAGCGCGATCTGATCCACGGTCATATCGCCCTCGGCGGGCTCCTTGGGGCTGCCCTGGACGAAGTTCTGCTCCGCCACCAGGTGCACTATTTCTTCGCTGTGGCGGACATCCGCCTGGAAGCAAACCGACTCCTGCATGCTGTATTGATCCTGGTGGACCTGGATGCCATGAAGGGTGTTCATGGTGTAGCACAGGGTGATCCAGCGGCCGTCGCTGAGCTCGAAGGCGAAGAACTGATCGATCCGATTCCCGGCCCGATCCCGGCTGCCGCCCCGGTCCTTCGCCCCTTTGCCCAGGGTGGTGCCCAGGTATTCCGCCACCTCCTTGGCGTCCTCCTTCTCGTGGACGGTCGCGGTGGCCGGGAACCGGGCGTTGTCCGCGATGAGCAGGTTCAGATCCTTCTCCGTGAGCACACAGGCGAAGCTGTTGCCCTTGCCGGTGAGCCGCAGCACGTTCTCCCGATAGCCCGCCTCGTCCACGTACCGGGTGACGGTGGCGGTGGCGAAGTCGTGGTCCTCCCCGCCCACATTGAACAGCAGGTAGTAGATGTCCTTGGCCTTCTTCCGGGCGGCCTCCGCCAAATCGTCGTCCACCTTGTCCCCCTCCTTCCAGGTCTTGGCCTGGTAGGAGTAGATTTGGGTGATGCGGGGGAAGATGTCCTTGTACTTCCACTCCGTGTTCAGAATGTCCTCGGACACCAGCTCCGCGGGCATGACCGTGGGCGCAGGAGAAGTCTCCACCTGACCGGCGGCGCCGGGCTCCTTCGTGGGGTTGGTCGTGGCCTCCGCCTCGGCAAAGGAGGTGCGGATCATGACGTCCTGCATCCTGCCGCCTTCAAAGAGGCGCAGGCCGCCCCAGAAGGCGACCCCCAGCACCAGCACGGCCAAGAGGGTGGCGATCAATACCTTATTTTTCATCCAGAAGAGTCTCATGTGCGTTTCGCTCCTTTCTCAAGTTGACACCGTCAGTATAGGGCCAGACTTGTAAGGAAGTCTTCATCAACTTGTAAGGGAGTTGTAAAAGGTCACGGTGGCCACGGTGCCCCCGTCCGCGCCCCGGGCGTAGGTGAGCTTGGCCCCGTGGGCCTGGGCGATCTGGTGGCACAGGGGCACGCCCAGGCCGCCGCTCGAATGGAGCTTCTTGAATTTGGAGGGATGGTTCACATAGTTCAAAGCTTCGTCGCTCATGCCGCTGCCGTGGTCCATGACGGCCAGCACGTTGGGTGCGGCCCGCAGTTCCACGGGTGCCCCAGCCGGGGAAGCCTTCACGGCGTTGTCCACCAGGTTGTTTAAAAGGGAAGAAAGCATGGCCCGGTCCCCGAAGATGGTGGGCCAGTGGACCTCGTAGGTCACGGTGGGATAGGTCTGCTGGATGTGGTCGAAGAGCTCCTCCACGTCCACGGGGCCGAAGGGGGTGGCTTCCTCCTTGGCGTTGTGGAGGGTCAGGAGCCGGGCGGAGATATCCGAGAGCCGGGTGCTCTCCTCGGCGATGTAGCTGGCGGCCATGTACCGCTGCTCCTCGTTCAGTTTGGCGTCCCGCAGGGTCTCGGCGTAGCCCTTCATGGCGGTGAGAGGGGTCCGCATCTCGTGGGCCAGGCGGCTCACGGGCAGGTTGACCCGATAGAGAAGGATATACAAGGCCGCCGCCATAAGGAGGGCCACCAGGGTGCCGGTGAGGGCCGCCGCCGTGACCTGGCGCTTCAGCAGGGCGTCCGTGGCCGCCGCGTCCTTCAGGTACAGAAAGTCGTAGCCCGAGGGAAGCTTGTCGCTGACGAACAGGTACAGTCGCCCCTGGTCCCGGAGGAAGCCCAGGGTGCCGGGGGCCTTGTCCACGGCAAAGGGCAGGGAGCTGTAGCCCGCCCCGTCCTGGCGGGTCCTGGCGGGCCTCGAAGTACAGGCCCGTGCCGGCGTAGTATTCCAGGAACGTCTGCATCACGGGGAGCTGCCGCCCCTCCGGCGCCTGGTCCATGGTCCGTTCCAGCGTCCCGGCGATGACCCGCTCCTCCCGGAGGGCGGCGTCCGTGGCCCCCTTCACCGTGACGGACAGGGCGGGGGCGGTGACGCCGAACATGCACCCGTAGAGGATCAGGGAGCAGAGGAGGGTGGAAAGAAGATAGGTTTTCTGCCAGAGTTTCATTTATTCTTCGAAGCGGTAGCCGTTCTTGTAGATGGTCTTGATGTGGTCCTCCAGCTTCAGCTTTCGGCGGAGCTTCTGGATGTGCACGTCCACGGTGCGGCTCTCGCCCAGAAAGTCCGTGCCCCAGGCCTCGGACAGGAGCTTTTGCCGGCTGAGACACACGTTCCGATTCTCGATGAGGATATGCAGGAGCGTGAACTCCTGGGGGGTCAGCTCCACCCGCTCCCCGTTCTGGAAGACCTCGTGGGCGTCCCAGCGGATGGTGAGATCGCCGATGGTGTACTCCTTCTCCTCTCGATGGGTCCGCCTGAGGACCGCCTGGACCCGTACGAGCAGCTCCGCCACCTCGAAGGGCTTCACGATATAGTCGTCCGCACCCAGGCCGAAGCCCCGGACCTTGTCGGTGGTGGCGCCCCGGGCGGTGAGGAAGATGGTGGGCACGTCCCGGACCTTCTCCATGACCGCGAACCCCTCCATGTCCGGCAGCATCACGTCCAGGAGCATCAGATCGAACCCCTGCTCCCCCGCTGCGCGGATGGCGTCCCGGCCCGTCAGGGCGGGCACGCACTGGTGGCCCACCATCTCCAGGTTCAGCTTCAACAGGTCGTTGATGGCCTTCTCGTCCTCTACGATCAGTATCTTTGCCATAGTTCCCCCTCGTTTCTTCTCTGTATACCCAGTATAGCAGGAAACTTGTAATGGCGTTGTAAAATATATGCGGAATTTGTATGAGGAATACAATAAGATTTGTGAATTTGTATGAGGAATACAATAAGATTTGTGCCTTTTCTTTGTAAAGAAAAGGCACAAAAAAGAAACGCAAATGGGAAGTATGGCTTTCGCTGTACTTCCCATTATTCTTCCTGTGCTTTTCTTTTTCCGCCGCTTTTTCTTTTCACTGAAAAGAAAAAGCGGCAAAAGAAACTCTTACTAAATCGTAAAGAACCGAAACTCCGTGCGGGAGCGCTGAGTCTCCCCCGCCTTCACCGTGGGCTGGGGCCAGGCGGGATGATGGGGCGCGTCAGGGTAGAACTGGGTCTCGAGCGCCAGGCCCGCGGCCTTGTTGTAGCGCATGCCGCCCTTGCCGGGGAAGCCGGAGAAATGGTTGCCGCCGTAGAGCTGAATGCCGGGAAGGGTGGTCCAGACCTCCATCCGCCGGCCCGAAACGGTCCCCTTCAGGTCCGCGGCCTTCACCAGGCTCTTGCCGTCGTAGGCGTCGATGAGGAAGTTGTGGTCGTAGCCGTTGCTCTTGACGATCGGACCGGTACGCCCGTAGGTCGAAGACCCCCTTCACGGGCAGGACCCGCCCGTCGGGCACGTTGTATTCGTTGGTGGGCGTGAACCGGGAGGCGTGGATGCGGACGCTGTGATCGAGAATGCTGCCGAAGGTGTCCCCGTCCAGGTTCCAATAGGTGTGGTTGGTGAGATTCGCCACCGTGTTCCTCTCCCCCGCCGCCGCTTCGTAGTCCAGGGACAGCACGTTTTCCTCGCTGAACCGGTACGTGACGGCCACGGTCAAATCCCCGGGGAACCCCTCCTCCCCGTCGGGGCTGAAGAGGGTGAACCGCACCCCGTCCTCGCCGACGGTCTCGGCGTCCCACAGCTTATGATGGAACCCCACGGCCCCGCCGTGGAGGGTGTTGGGCCCGTCGTTCCGGGTCAGGGGGTACACCCGCCGATCGAGGGGCAACGACGCCCGGCTGAGCCGGTTGGCGAACCGGCCGCAGACCGCGCCGAAGTTCCCCAGCTCCTGCTCGTAGAGGTCCAGCGAATCGAAGCCCAGGACCACGTCCCCCAGGCGGCCCAGGCCGTCCGGTACGATCACCTTCACCACCGCCGCGCCGAAGTCCGTCAGCGTGACGGAGCTGCCCGCCGATGTGGAGATGGTAAAGAGGTGGGCCTCCCGCCCGTCCTTCAGGGTGCCAAAGGTTTCCGTGGTCACGGCCATAGTCTTGCTTCCCTTTCGCTTTTTTTCATGATTACCACAAATTAGGGAGCGTGTCAAGCCGTGCCGACACGCTCCCAAGCGCCTCCTTCCTGTATTGATAAGCTTGTATCCTCAGCCCTGCATCTTGATGATCTCCCGTTTCAGGTGGTCCATGATCCGCTTCTCCAGGCGGGAGATATAGCTCTGGCTGATGCCCATGGCGTCGGCCACCTGCTTTTGGGTCCGAGGGGACCGGTGCCCCAGGCCGAAGCGCATCTCCACGATCCGCCGCTCCCGGGGGCTGAGCCGGGACAGGGCCGCCCACAGGAGCCGCCGGTCCACCTCGTCCTCCAGCTCCCGGCTCACCTCCTCCCCGTCGGTGCCCAGGATGTCGGAGAGCAGCAGCTCGTTCCCGTCCCAATCCACGTTCAGCGGCTCGTCCAGAGACACCTCCAGCTTCAGCTTGCAGCTCCGGCGCAGGTACATGAGGATCTCGTTCTCGATGCACCGGGAGGCGTAGGTGGCCAGCTTGATCTTCTTCTCCGGGTTGAAGGTGTTCACCGCCTTGATGAGGCCGATGGTGCCGATGGAGATCAGGTCCTCCGCCTGGACGCCGGTGTTCTCAAACTTCCGGGCGATGAACACCACCAGCCGCAGGTTGTGCTCGATGAGCCGATTCCGAGCCGCCTCGCTGGTCTTGGAAAGCTGAACGCAGCTTTTCTCCTCCTCGGGCGACAGCGGCGGGGGCAGGCTCTCCCCCGTGCGGACCAGATACACCCGATACCGCCGGGTGAACAGCCGCGCGTAGAGCCGATAGAAAAACGCTTTGACCTTTTGGAACACGATCCTTCCTCCCTTCATGGAGCGCCGCCGCCGGCAGCAGCGCCTGAAAATCGATGAGCGGCAGAGGCGACCTGCCTGCGTACACGGGCACCGGCGCCCGGCCCGGCCCCGTTTCCACCGTGGCCCGGACCACCTCCACGATCCCCTGCCCCGCCACCATCAGCGGCCGCCCGGGCGGCAGGTCGATCCCCTCCACCAGCACCACGGGCAGGCCCGACAACGGCTCCGTCAGCAGGTTCCCCGAGTCCACGAAGGCGGTGAGGGCTTGGGCTTGGCCGCCCACCGTCAGGGTGACGGTGCGGGTGCATCTCCCCTCGTACCCCCGTTGGACTAAGTGACGAACGGCGCGGACGAGGGGCGGCAGCAGGCAGAAGCTATAGATAGCCGCCCGGAGGGGCACCGTGCCCAGGAACACCCCGCCGGTCCAGGGCCCGGATCGGCCCAGGGTAAGGAGCAGCAGTCCCCCGCCCAGCAGCAACGACGCGGCGAACAGGGAGATAAGGGCCCTGAAATACTCCTTGCGGCTCATGAGCAGCGCCGTCATCAGCAGGCAGGCCGCCCGCCCCGGCACGCTCAGCAGCTGGGGCCATTTCCCTAGAGCGACCAGGTCCCACAACGCGCCCAAGCCGGACGTAAAGGCCGCCCGAGCCGGGGGTACGGCCACTCCGCCCAGGGCCCCGGCCAGCTGCAGCAACAGCCAGTTCACGGTGAAGTTGTCCAGCAGGAACCACTCCAGGGAGACCCTCATGCCACCTCGACCACCATGATCGTCATGTCGTCCCGCTGGCCCCGGCCCTTGGCCGCCGCCATGAGAGCCGCCGCCATCCGGTCCAGGGGCTGGCCCGAGCCCTTCTTCAGCTCCGCCTCCATGTCCTTGCCCAGCAGATCGTAGACCCCGTCGGTGCAGAACACCAGCCGATCCCGCTGCTTGAGCCGGATGCGGCGGATGTAGGGCCGGGCTTCGTCCACGATGCCGCAGGGCAGCGCCTCGCCGGACAGGGTGCGCACGTTGCCCCCGCGGATGAGGCAGGTGGGCGGCGCGCCGAACTTCACCATCTCCGCCTCCCCGGTGACTAGGTCGATGCTGGCCGCGTCCAGGGTAGCGTAGATCTCCTTCTCCCCTCGGGCGATCAAAAGCCGGTTCACGTTCTCGTAGATCAGCTCCTTCTCCACCGCCCGGCTCTCCCGGCTGGCCTCCTCGCCGCTGCCCATGCCGTCGGACACGGCGTAGACCACCTTCCCGCTGGGCATCCGAAGCTCTCCGGTCTCATCCCCGCAGACGCTCTCCTCGTCCTCCGGCAGGGAGATGCGGGCCATGCGGGCCGTGAGTCCCTGAAGGGCCTCCATCTCAAAGACGGTCTCCTGCCCCTCCCGCCGCTGGTCGATGAGGCGCATGGTCCGATGGAGCTTCCGCCCCACGGCTGAGGCCAGAGCCGCCCCGTTCTCGCTACCCTGGGGGCCCAGCCTGATGGACAGGCACAGGCGGCCAGCGGGATAGTAGGCGTCCACGAACAGAGGCGCGAACCCCCGGCGCATAAGGTAGGGGAGCAGCGCCCCCTCCACCCGCTCGTCCCCCCACCGATCCTCCCGCAGGCGGGCGGCCAGCAGGCTCAGCATGGCGGACACGCCGTTGAGCTGCCGGTTCATATACTCGTTCTGCTCCGCCGCCCGGCGAAGGCCCGCCTCGTGGACGAAGGCCTGGTTATAGGACTGGTAGGCGGAGGTCATGATCTCCCGAAAAAACTTGCAATGGCTGTCCATGGGCGACACGGGCCGCACGGGCTCCCCCCGATCGTAGGCGGACAAAAGGCGCAGCACCGCCTGGTCGAAGTCCCCCTCCTCCCGCTGGCACAGGACCCGGCCCTCACAGCCCACGCACACCCGCCGGGCCGCGCCCAGGGGCCATTCGACGACGAACCGATCCCCTCCCCGCTCCTCGTCGAAGAGGCCGGACAGAGCCCCGCAGAGCCGGGCTGCCTCCTCCACCTCCGCGGCCATGCGGCGCTTCCACCGGTCCATGGCCTCCGCCCCGTTGCGCTCGCCGAACAGGCGGCTGTTGAAGAGGAGCTCCAGCCGACCCATCCACTCTCGGGGCAGGACCAGCACCACCAGGCACGCGATGAGGGCGCTGCCCGCCCGCCAGGTCTCCCCCTCCGCCCCCAGGAATACGGCCAGGACCAGCGCCGTCAGCAGGAAGGCGCCTACGGCATAGGCCCGGCCATAGGGAGACACCAAAGCGGCCATGAGGGCGCACAAGGCCGTGACCCCCAGCAGCAGGGCCCCTTCCTCCAAGGCGAAGGCCAGCAGGGCGGCGGTGAGGATCCCCTCCCCCAGCCCCTCCGGTCCCTTGGTGAAGACCAGGATCAGCACGTACACGTCCAGCAGTATGACCGGCAGGGAGATGCCGCCTACGGCGAAGTCCCCCATGCCCAGGAGCAGCAGCCCCAGGAACGCGGACAGCATCAGCTGCTCCTTCTCCTGCAGCACCGCCAGCCGCCCGGCGTGGCGGAGCAGGGTCCAGCAGCGCTGCATCAACACCACGGCCACGGCGGACAGGGCTAGGGCCAGCAGCGCATAGGCGGAGGACCGCCAGGTCAAAACCATCTCGAAGGGCAGCACCGCGATCTCGCACAGCAGGAATACCAGCATCCGAGCGCTGGAGGGCACGGGCCCCACCACGACCTTCATGAGCCGGGTGAGCAGCACGAAGGCCGCGGCGGCGATCATGACGCCCCACAGGGGTTCCCCGCTCAAAAAGGCGCCTACCACCACCCCGGCCCCGGCAAAGAGGGGGTCGATGCCCGTGAGCTCCGCCGCCGCCATGGAGGCCAGGCCGAAGGGGGCGCAGCTATCCCCCACCCGCACCCGGCAGAGGATCAGGCTCCCCGTGAAGGCGGCCAGCTCCAGCAGATGCTTCGTTGTGTTCGTTCCCTGTTTCTTGCGATCCATGGCCCCATTGTAGACGATGGGCGGGGTCCATTTTCGGCGAATCCGGCACGGGCGTTTGCTATTCTTCCCGACAGGATCGGCGGGGCCTCGGCCTCATATGCTCCCTTCCCTGCCTTCCTGTGGCCCCGTGCCATGAAAACCCTGTCTTGCCCCGGCGGGCCGGATATGGTATACTTGCTGTAAATATGATCCGACAGAAAGGGCGACTATGAGCGAGACGAAGATCATCGCCTTCGAGGGCATCGACGGCACCGGCAAGAGCGTACAGATGGAGCAGCTGCGGACCAGGCTGGAGCAGCGGGGCCTCACCGTGGGCGTTCTGTCCTTCCCGGACTACGACAGCTTCTTCGGGGGCTGCGTGGGACGGTACCTGACCAAAAAGGACGGAGTCTCCGCCAGCGACGTGGATCAGCGGAGCATGGCCCTCTGGTTCGCCATGGACCGGTGGGCGGCCTTCCAGGGCTTCGACTACCGCCGATTCGACGTGCTGCTCATCAACCGGTACGTGCTGAGCAACGCGGTGTATCAGAGCATCCGGGACCGGGACGTGGACAAGCCCGACATCCTGGACTTCGTGCTGGAGCTGGAGCACCGGCAGCTGAAGCTCCCCCAGCCGGACCTGTACCTCATTTTGGACGTGGACCTGTCCGCCGCCCAGGACAACGTGACCAAGAAGGGTTATCGGGACTATGTGGGCGACGAGAAGGACGAATACGAGAAGCAGGATTCCATTCAGCTCCGGGCCCGATCTAAATACCTGTCCTTCGGGGAGCGCCTTACCAACGTGCAGGTGATCCCCTGCATGGAGGACGGCGCGCTGCTGCCCATCGAAGCCATCGCCCAGCGGGTATACGCGGCGGCGGAAGGGATTCTGTGATTAAAGGGAGACCGACATGATCCAACGTATGAACTTGCTCCTTCTGTGCGTGCTGCTGGCCCTGAGCCCGGTGGTGGCCGATACCAAGCCCTCCCCCGCCCCCATGACGCCGCCGGTCATCTCCCTGACGGGAGGCGAAGCGCTGACGGTGAACGCCGATTTCACCTTCGAGGACCCCGGCTTCACAGCGACGGACTATACCGGCGCTGACCTGACGGACCGAGTCACGGTGGAGGGGACCGTAGTTCCCTATCTGGTGGGCGAATACGTCCTCACCTACACCGTAGCGGACGACTACGGCCAGCAGACCCAGGCGACGCGCACCGTCACCGTGGTGCCTGTGGAGCTCCCCGAGGTGGTGCCGCCGCCCCCCAAGACCATCTACCTGACCTTCGACGACGGCCCCTGCTACAACACCGAGATTTTGTTGAACACTCTGAAGAAATATGACGTGAAAGCCACCTTTTTCGTGGTGGGGAACCGGGGCATGGAGGACCTGATCAAGAGGGCCTATGAGGAGGGACACGCCATCGGCGTCCATTCCTACACCCATGTGTATACCGATATCTACGCCAGCGAGGAAGCTTTTCTGGCAGATTTTATGGCCACAGAGGAGGTCATCAAAGCCCAAACCGGCCAATACACCACCATCTTCCGCTTCCCCGGAGGCAGCCACAACACCGCCAGCTGGGACACGCCCGGCATCATGAGCCGGCTCACCAAGATCATGGAGGATATGGGGTATCGGTATTTCGACTGGAACGTGAACTCCCTCGACGCCTCCGACAACAACAACAGCATGACCATCTTCGACTACTACTGCTCCATCCGCAGCCATCTGCAGCCGGACGACAGCTTTAACATCGTCCTGCAGCACGATCTGAACGGCGCCAGCGTTCGGGCGCTGGAGACCTTCATCCCCTGGGCCCTGGAGAACGGCTACACCTTCCTGCCCCTCGATATGACCAGCCCGGTGATGCACACCCCGGTGAACAACTGAATCCTCATCTCCTTCGCCTCCCTCGGGAGGCGTTTTTGTTTTTTACAACTCTCTTACGACTCCATTACAACTATGTTGCAGTTTGTCCGAATATGGGGTGTAGGATGAAGGCAGAAAACGGAAAAGGAGAGAGAAACGAAATGAAAAAGCTGATCGTTGTTTTACTGGCGGCCCTGCTGCTCATGAGCGCCGCCTGCCAGCCCACCCCCACGGAGGAGTATGTGGTGAACAAGAAGGACAGCGGCGCGGCGGCAAAGCTGGAGAAGGACACCGCCGAGAGCGCCGAAGCCCGGGGCCCCCAGCGGGTGCCGGACAGGTGGGACGAGGTCTATGAAAGCGATCTCATGACCCTGACCTTCAGCGCGCCCATCCTGCAGAAGGAGGACGGGCTCTACCCCGTGTACCGGACCCGGGCGAACCAGCTCACGGAGGCGGAGCTGGTGAAGTATCTCGACGTCCTCTTCCCGGACCCGGTGGCCGTGCGGCAGAACCTGCCCACCAAGGCGGACATCCAGAAGGAGATGGAGTGGTATCTCAACGAAGCCGAAGCGAAGCTGGCCTGGCAGGACGCGGGCCGGCCCGACGACGGGGTGGACCGAGACGAGACGCCCCTCTCCCGGGAGGAGGTCAACGAGGAGCTGGCCAACTACCAGGCTATGATCCAGAAGGCCCCGGAGACCAACGAAGAAAGCCCAACCACGGGCTACCATATCCCCACCGGCCAGGAGGGCATCCTGGTCTATCGAACGAAGTCCGGGGATTCCCTGATCGTGAATCCCTCCTGGAACGGGAGCCTCTACGCGGGCTTAGGCAGCAACCACACCCACGTGTACCCGCGGTATGAGTATGAGGAGATGAAGCGATTTGACGACGAGGACACTCTCCCCTACACCCCCGTGACCGCGGACCAGAAGAAGTGCGAGCAGGTGGCGAAGGACGCCCTCACGAAGCTGGGCATCGAGGGCATGGTCCTGGTCGAGACGGAGGAGGCGAACCTGATGGACGGCCGCATGTGCCTCGCCGGCGGTTACGAGTGCCTGTTCGTCCGGAACTTCGGAAACTATCCCTATCTCGGGAGCAACTTCGAGCCCGCCCAGAGCCTGACCTACGGGAGCGACGATAGCTTCATGGCCAACAAGTATATCAACGCCGAGGAGCTGCGGCTCTTTGCCGACGAGGCGGGCGTGAAGCTCATCAGCTACAACGCGCCCAAGATGATCGCAGGCATCGAAAGCCAGAACGTGGAGCTGCTGCCCTTCGACCAGGCCCAGGATCGCATCCGCCAGGGGCTGGTCTACGGCCTCACCCGGTGGGCCCAGGACCTGAAGCAGAACGAGCCGGATCTGAAGCTGAACGTGGAGATCTACAGGATCGGCCTCACCAGCTACACCCTCCACGCGCCCAACAGCGAGGACTACTACGAGATGCCCTGCTATGTGGTGTACTACGACCCCTGGCAGCGGCCGGACAGCAGCCGGAACGACAAGACCACGATGCAGGAGACCCTGCTCATCAACGCCGTGGACGGGTCCATCGTGCACACGGATTACGGATATTGACGGATATGTTGCGAAGGGAGGCGCCTTACAGATATCGGAGCAGGGCGGGCCGCACGGCGTCCATGCGGGGGTCGGAGAGGCCGAAGTCCATCTGCCGATAGCTCCAGGCGGCCCGGCCGATGCCGTACTTCTCGAAGGCGGCGTGGATCATGCTGTACCAGCGAAGGGCGTCCTCCGGGGAAGCCTTGTCGATGACGCCGTACTCCCCGCAATAAAGGGGCACGTTCCGGGATTCAGCGGTACGAACGGCCTCGGCGAGGAACGCTTCGAAATAGGCGCTGTCCAGATGGCCGTCTGCCGGGAGGGCCTCCAGGCCTGCCTGGGAGCCGTTGAGGTAGCGGCGGCCGGCTTCGGCCATCTCCCCATAGGTGGCCGTGACGGGGATGCGGAAGGACGTTTCCATGGGCGGCATCCAGTAGGCTCCCTGATGGGTGAAGATCAAAGGCTCGTAGCAGTGGAAGTTGTAGACGATGTTCTCGTCGAAGGGCTCCGGCAGATCCTTCACGGCCGCGGCGCTGTTGTGCCAGTAGCCGCCGATCAGGATCTTCGTTTCCGGCGCATAGGCTCGGATGCGGCGGACGCACGCTGCGGCGATCCGGTTCCACACGGGGCCGTACTCCCTTTCGGTGACCTCGTTGAGAAGCTCGAAGGCCAGCATGCCCGCATATTGGCCGAACCGTCGAGCGATCCGCTCCCAAAGGGCGTAGAACCGCTCCTGGTACTTCCCGTTCTCGAAGAAGCCCGCCTCCTGCTCGCCGGGATCGAAGGAGAAGCCGGCAGTCTTGTGCAGGTCCAGCACCACATTGAGCCCGTTCTCCCGGGCCCAGCCGATGGCCTGCTCCAACCGTTCGTACCCCTGCTCCCGGGGCGCCCCGTATTTGTCCTCCAGCAGCTCGTAATCGATGGGCAGCCGCACGTGGTCGCAGCCCCAGCTTCTGATGACGGCGAAATCCGCCGCCGTGATGAAGGTGTCATACCGTGCTTCGGTGTGATCGCACTGGGAGAACCAGCCTCCCAGATCGATACCCTTCTGAAAACCAGTAAATACGCGCATGATCTTTCCTTTCCTTGAGGGTCGCTTTGTCAGAAAACCGCCCTGCCCCGAGGGGCAAGGCGGCAAAGGAGAAGAAACGGGGGAAGCGTCATCCCTTTACACTTCCCGAGGTAACGCCCTTGATGATGGATTTGCTCAATATGATGTACACGATCATGACCGGCAGGATGGCCAGCAGGATGAACATGTACACCTTGCCCATGTCGAACTTGGAGTAGTCCGCGCTCCTGAGCTGAGCGATCATGATGGGCACGGTCTTCATCTCCGCCTTATCAAGCAACAGGGCGGGGATGAAGTAGTTGTTCCAGGAACTCACGAAGGAGAAGATGGCCTGGACGGCGATGGCCGGCTTCATGATGGGCAGGATGATGGTGTTGAAGGTCCGAAACTCGTTGGACCCGTCCACCCGGGCCGCCTCCACGATCTCCAGCGGCAGCACGCTCTCCATGTACTGCTTCATGTAGAAGAACACCACGGGGGCGGCGATGCTGGGCACGATGAGGGGGATATAGTTGTTCGTAAGGTTCCATTTGTTCATGAGCTGCAAAAAGCCCCGTAAGCGGTCAGCGCCGAGAAATAGGTGGTGATGGCCGCGGAGGAGAGGGCGATGATGAGGCTGTTGAGCATGCCCCGGGGGATGTTGATCGACGCGTCGTTCCAGGCGTTCTTCAGGTTCACAAAGAAGTTGCCCTTGGGGAGCAGCGTAAAGCCTGTGGCCAGCTGCGCGTTGGATCGAGTCGCGTTGATGATCATCAGGTAGAAGAAGAACAGGCACAGGATCGTCAGGAAAATCAAAATGGCGTAGACCAGGACGCGAAGGGCGATCAGCTGCACCCTTCCCTTGGTGTTGTCATCCATGCGCGAATGGTTCGTCGTCATAACTCTATGCCTCCTTACTTCCTGCTGCCGTCCTTGTAGGGGGCGGAGAGCATCTTGTAGACGATCCCGCCGAGCCCGCCGGTGATGATGAACATGACGACCGAGATCGCACCGGACATACCCAGGTTCCTGGTCTTCAGATACCCGTTCAGATACATCACCAGCGTTCTGGTCGTGCCGTTGGGTACGCCGTCGCCCTTGCTCAGGACCTGAGGCACGTCGAACATCTGGATGCCGCCGATCATGGCCGTGATGAGGCAGTAGACGAAGATCGGCATCAGCAGCGGCATGGTGATGCGGAAAAAGACTTGTACGGAGTTGGCTCCATCGATGGTGGCGGATTCAAACAGGCTTTGGTCGATGCCCATTATGCCCGCCATGAGCACGATGGTGGTGTTGCCGAACCACATGAGGAAGTTCATCAGAGCGATCATGCCGCGGACGCTGACACGGATCGCAAAGAAATCGAAGGTATGGTCGATCACGCCCCAGCTTTCCAAGAGGGCCTGGATGGGTCCGACACGGGAGAAGAGCGTGTAGAACAGCATCGAAAACGCCGCCGCCATGATGAGGTTCGGCATGTAGATGACCGTCTTGAAGAAGCCCTGCCCCTTGATATTGAGGCGATAGCTGGTGAAGAACACCGCCAGCAGCATGGCGATCACAAACTGCGGCAGCGCGCCTGCGATCCAGAGGATCATCGTGTTCAACGCGTACTTCAGGATCAGGATCGTTCCATCCGCGTCCGGCGTAAACAGCGTTTTATAGTTGTCAAACCAGACGAAGTTGGGACCTACCTGCGTGAGACCGATCCGATATGTCTCGAAAAAGCTGTTGTAGATCGTCAAAAACTGCGGGACCAGGGTAAAAATGAAGTACGCAATGAAGAACGGCGCTATGAAAATGTATCCCCATTTCGCATAGCTGACGGACTTCCTTTTCTTGCGCGTTTCCCTCTCAATCGTTTCCATGGATGAGTCCTCCGGGATAGTTTTAGGAAAACACTGCGGCAGGGAAACCCCTGCCGCAGTTTCTTAGGACAGATTAAGCTGCAGGCAGCTTGATGTTGGGATAGGTCTCCTTGATCAGCTGATAGAAGTTCTTCATGGCGGTGTCCTTATCGACGGAACCGTTGAAGTACTCCTGGAGCTTGTTCTGCAGGCCCTCGTTCAGGATCTGGTCGTAGTTGGTGTGGTTCTCCCACTTGATGTTCTTGGCGAGCTCAGCGAACACGGCGATGTCGTTCTGACCATCCAGGATGGCGGTGTTGCCGTAGGTGGGATCGTTGGCATACTTCTCGGCGATCTTGGTGTTGTTGGGATACTGGTTCTCGTTCTTGACCAGGTTCTCGACGATCTCCTCATTGATGGTGAAGGACTCGAAGATGTCCTTCAGCATCTCGGTGTTGTCGGAGCCGGCGGCGGCCAGCAGCCAGGTGCCGCCCCAGAAGTAGGCCTGGGGACCCTGGACGATGGCCCAGTCACCCACGCAGCCCTGCTCGGGATCCATGGCGTTGGTCATGCAGAAGTTGTAGTACCAGGCAGGCCCGAAGAAGCACATGGTCTTGCCGGTCTTGAACATCTCGTTGGTCTTCTCCGCATCCCACACACCGGCGGTCAGGGTGTAGCCGTTCTTGATGTAGTTGTCGGTCTGGTCGATCCAGGCGGTGATCATGGGATCGAACTGGAGGTTGTCGTTGGCGTCGACCCAGGGCATGGTGCAGTTGTTGGAGAAGGTACGGAAGGTCTCAGCGAAGGAGGCGGTCATGTAGTAGCCCTTTTCCTTGGCCTTGGCAGCCACGGCGTCGAACTTCTCCCAGCTGTCGATAGCGGCCTGGACGGAGGCGGGATCATCCACACCCAGCACGTCCTTGGCGATGCTCTTGCGGTAGATCACGGCCGCGGGGCAGCACTGGAAGGAAACGCCCTTGCACACGCCCTTATCGTCGGAAGCGGCCTTGATGGTGTACTCATACATGGTGTCGGCATTCTTGAAGCCGATGGCGTCGATGCTCATGGTGGCGTCGGAGTTGACGTACTTGCCGATGTAGTCGGCCTCGGCCAGGAACATATCCACCTTGTCGTCAGCAGCGGCGTTGGCCTGGTTGAGCAGGGCCTCGTCCAGCTTCTGCTGATAGGCGCCGTTGTCGCTGGGGGTGATGATCCAGTTGACGGTCACGCCCTCGGGCACTTTGTAGTACTTCTCGAAGAATCCCTTGAACTCCTCGTTCCAGGCGTAGATGTTGAACACCTTGCCCTGGGCGGCGGTCTCGGTCTTGGTCTCGGTCTTGGTCTCGGTGGCGGGCTTGCTGGTGCAGGCCACAGCGGCGACTACCATGACAAGGCACAGGACGATGGCGATGAGCTTTTTCATTTTGGTTCTCTCCTTTTTTTATTTTTGAGTCTTTCGGCTCTTTTATTTCGAGATGCTTTTCGCATCTAAAAATCAGATGGCTCGAACGGTGTCCCCGGCGAGGAGCCGGCCCGGGATCGTGATCTGCCGGGGGATCCACTCCTTGGGCCGTTCGATGATCTCCACCAGCTGCTTGGCGGCCTCCTGGCCCATGGTCTCCGCGTCCTGCCGGTAGGTGGTGAGCCGGGGACGAAGCACCTGGGAAAGGAGAATGCCGTCGTACCCCGCCACGCTCATGTCCCCCGGGATGGACACGCCCTGCTTCTCCAGCTCGTTCATCCCCCCGATGAAGGAGAAATCGTCGGGATAGAGGATGCAGGTGGGCCGATCCTTCAGCGCCAGGAGCCGCCGGGTGGCTAGGCCGCTGGCCTTGGGATCATGGAAGGTGCCTGCCTCGATGTAGGCCTCCGGGATCGTCAGCCCCAGCTCTGCGCAGGTCTTGTGGAAGCTCCCCAGCCGCTTCTGGGTGACCGAGGTGGGCTCCCCATGGATAAAGGCGATCTTTCGATGGCCCTTATCGTACACGTACCGGACCAGCTCCGCCATGCCCGCCACGTTGTCGGACAGCACCGCGCTGTGGCTGTCGAACACGTAGTCCAACGTGACGGTGGGGATGTCGCTGTTCACCAGCTTGATCACGGCGGGGTCCGTGAAATCCACCGAGGCGATGATCACGCCGTCGCAGTTGCGGTATTTGGCGTGCTCATAATAGTCCATGTGAAGGGTGCCGATATCCCGGGAGATGAAGGTGATATCGTAACCGCTTCGCTCCGCCTCCTGCTTTACGCTCTCCAGTATCCGGGAGAAGTACTCGTGGCTCAACCCGCTGGAGGTCTTGTCCACGAACAGGACCCCGATGTTGTGGGACCGTCCCAGCTTCAGCGCCCGCGCGGTGGCATTGGGCAGATACCCCATCTCCTTGGCCACCTGGCGGATGTGGGCGGCCGTTTCCGCGTTGATGTCGCTGTGGCCGTTGAGGGCCTTGCTGACGGTGGCGCGGGACACGTTGCATCGCTGGGAGATATCCGTGATCGTGACCATGCCGCGCCGTCCTTCCTGTTCCCCGGCGGGGGAGCTTTGAAAACGATTCAGCTCGGAAAAAAGATGTTCTTGGCTGGAAACGAAGAAAAACGAGCTTAATCGATTTCGATATCTGTAGTATACATGGCTCTCCCGCTCTCGTCAACCCCCTAAACGAAAAAAATTTTTTTGAAATAATCCCCTGTTTTTTTCATTTTCGCCCTTTACAAACGGGGGCCGGTTCGTTTATAGTATACATGGTTACTTAATCGATTTCGAAAAGGCATGTCCTTTCCTATAAGAAATGAGGTTTGTTATGCGATACGGCTTTTTTGACGACGAGGCCCGGGAATATGTCATCACCCGTCCTGATACGCCCTTGCCCTGGATCAACTACCTGGGCAACCAGGGCTTCTTCTCCCTAATCTCCAACACCTGCGGCGGCTACGCCTTCTATCGGGACGCCAAGCTCCGGCGCATCACCCGCTTCCGCTACAACAACGTGCCCCACGACGAGGGTGGCCGCTGCTTCTACATCTGCGACGGGGACGTGACCTGGAGCCCCGCCTTCCTGCCGGCCAAGACCCCTCTGGACAGCTATCGCTGCCGCCACGGCCTTGGATACTCCGTCTTCGAGGGGGAGAAGCAGGGCGTTTCGGCCCAGCTCACCTGCCTGGTGCCCATGGGCAGCCCCTGCGAGCTGCAGAAGCTGACCCTGCGCAATAATAATAAGGAAGTCAAGCGTCTCACAGTCTACGGCGCCGTGGAGTGGTGCCTCTGGAACGCGGTGGACGATTCCACCAACTATCAGCGGAACTGGAACATCGGTGAGGTAGAGATCGAGGGCAGCACCGTCTACCACAAGACCGAGTACCGGGAGCGCCGGGACCACTACGCCTTCTACTCCGTCAACGCCCCCATCGCCGGCTTCGACACGGACCGGGACACCTTCCTGGGCCGGTTCCGGGGCTGGAGCGAACCGGTGGCGGTGGAGAACCGCACCTCCTATAACAGCAAAGCCTCCGGCTGGGCCCCCATGGCCGCCCTGCGGCTGGAGGTCGCCCTGGCCCCCGGCGAGGAGAAAAGCTTCCTGTTCCGCCTGGGCTATGTGGAAAACCCCGAAGCGGAGAAGTTCTCCGCCCCCGGCGTCATCAACAAGACCCGTGCCCACGCCCTGCTCTCCGCCTACGATTCAGTGGCGCAGTTCGACGCGGCCCTCTCTGAACTCAAGGCCTACTGGGCCGGGCTGCTGAGCCGGTTCACCGTCAAGAGCAGCGAGGAGAAGCTGGATCGGATGGTGAACGTCTGGAACCAGTACCAGTGCATGGTCACCTTTAACATGAGCCGCAGCGCTTCCTATTATGAGAGCGGCACCGGCCGGGGCATGGGCTTCCGCGACAGCTGCCAGGACCTGCTGGGCTTCGTGCACCTGATCCCGGAGCGGGCGCGGGAGCGGATCTTGGACATCGCCTCCATCCAGTTCCCCGACGGCAGCACCTATCACCAGTACCAACCCCTGGACAAGCGGGGCAACGCGGACGTAGGCTCCGGCTTCAACGACGATCCCCTGTGGCTCATCGCCTGCACCACGGCCTACATCCGGGAGACCGGCGACTTCACCATCCTGGACGAGCCCACCCCCTTCAACAACGAGAAGGGCACCGAGGCGCCCCTGCTGGAGCATCTTCGCCGCAGCGTGAACTACACCATGACCCATCGGGGCCCCCACGGCCTGCCCCTCATCGGCCGGGCCGACTGGAACGACTGCCTCAACCTGAACTGCTTCAGCCATACTCCCGGTGAAAGCTTCCAGACCTGCTCCAACTTCGAAAGCGGCAAGGCGGAGAGCGTGTTCATCGCGGGCATGTTCGTGAAGTACGGGAAGGAATATGCGGAGCTGGTGGGCCGCCTGGGCCTTGGGGACGAGGCGAAGGCCGTTTTGACCGCCGTGGACGAGATCGAGACCGCGGCCAAAACCGCCGGCTGGGACGGGGAATGGTTCCGCCGGGCCTACGACGCCTTCGAGCGGCCCGTGGGCAGCGCCCTCAACGACGAGGGCCAGATCTTCATCGAGCCCCAGGGCTTCTGTGTCCTGGCGGGCATCGGCGGCAGGGAGTACGGCAAGAAGGCCCTGGCCTCCGCGGAGAAGTACCTGGGCAACGACTTCGGTCTGGAGGTCCTGCACCCCTGCTACACCACGTACCGGGATTACCTGGGCGAGATCTCCTCCTACCCCCCGGGCTACAAGGAGAACGGGTCCGTGTTCTGCCACAACAACCCCTGGGTCACCCTGGCCTACTGCACCCTGGGCGACGGCAACGGCGCCTTCGATCTGTACACCCGCAACGCCCCCGCCTACATCGAGGACAGAAGCGAGATCCATCGGACTGAGCCCTACTGCTACAGCCAGACCATCGCCGGCCGGGACGCCCAGAACTACGGCGAAGCCAAGAACTCCTGGCTCACCGGCACCGCCGCCTGGTCCTTCGTGGCGGTCAGCCAGGGGATCCTGGGCATCCGGCCCGACTACGACGGTCTCAGGGTCCATCCCTGCCTGCCGGACGCCATGGATGGCTTCACCGCCTGCCGGATCTTCCGGGGCGTGCGCTACGAGATCACCGTCCGGCGGGGTGAAACCAAGGGCCTGGTCGCAGACGGCCAGCCTGTGGAAGGAGACCTGGTGCCCCTGTCGGCGGGGCCGGTGGTCCGCGTGACCGTCACCATCTGACGATCGCTGTTCGTTTCGGCCAAGGAGAGGCAAAAAAAAGCTGCAGCTGACAATTGCCAAATGGCAAAGAGGCCGGTATACTGTTTGTATAATAGAGAGGGCACGGGCCTTCCTGTTATAGATCCCACTTAAACCCGTCCCACGGCACTCCACTTTATGTCGGGGATGAGCAAAAGAAAGGAGCGATACCGCTTTGTTCAGCGGTGCGGCAGTGTGGAGACCTGCCGTAAAGCCCACGGGCGAAAGCTTCCCATGGGCGAGACGGGGACGCGGAGGCGGAACCGCCATGAACAAGAAAGATGGCAACCGTACAACTCAAGAACATCAAGAAGGTCTACCCCTACATCAGCGGCGAGCAGAAGAAGAGCAAGAAGAAGGCCGACGACGCCCCCAAGAAGAAGATCAACCTGCAGATCACCGATGAAGGCGTCGTCGCCGTCCAGCAGTTCAGCCTGGACATCGCCGACAAGGAGTTCATCGTGCTGGTGGGCCCCTCCGGCTGCGGCAAGTCCACGACCCTCCGCATGGTGGCCGGTCTCGAGGAGATCACCGACGGCGAGCTTTTGATCGACGGCAAGCTGGTCAACGACATCCCCCCCAAGGATCGGGATATCGCCATGGTCTTCCAGAACTACGCCCTGTACCCCCACATGACCGTGTACGAGAACATGGCCTTCTCCCTGAAGCTCAAGCACGTGCCCAAG
>CACXNN010000057.1 GCA_902768995.1 uncultured Eubacteriales bacterium
TTGAACGGCATCCCCTCCTTCCGTCTCGAGAAGGACGTGCTGGAGAAGGAGATCGGCATCCTCGAGACCATGGGCGTCACCTTCCGCTGCGGCGTGGAGGTGGGTAAGGACGTGACCATCCAGGAGCTTAGGGAGCAGGGCTTCAAGGCCTTCTTCCTGGCCATCGGCCTCCAGGGCGGCCGCAAGGCGGGGGTCCCCGGCGAGGAGGGCCCCGGTGTCGAATCCGGCGTGGACTTCCTCTACCGGGTCAACAACGATCCTACCGAGAAGCTCACCGGCGACGTGGTGGTGGTGGGCGGCGGCAACGTAGCCGCCGACGTAGCCAGGACGGCCCTTCGGGCCACCGACGGCCAGGTCACCATGCTCTGCCTCGAAGGCCGGGAGGAGATGCCCGCGGCGAAGGACGAGGTGGCGGAGGTGCTGGAGGAAGGCATCGCCATCGAGAACGGCTGGGGCCCCAAGGAGGTCCTGCGGGACGGCGACGGGAAGGTCACGGCCGTGGTCTTTAAGCGCTGCACCCGGGTCTACGACGAGCAGCACCGGTTCAGCCCCCTCTACGACGAGAACGACACCAAGACCGTCCCCTGCGCCAACGTGCTCATGGCCATCGGCCAGAGCGCCCAGTGGGGCGATCTCCTCAAGGGCACCAAGGTGGAGCTGCGGCCCAACGGCGGCGCCGTCGCCGACCCGGTGACGCTGCAGACCGCGGAGCCCGACATCTTCGTGGGCGGCGACATCTACCACGGGGCCAAGTTCGCCATCGACGCCATCGCCGACGGCCGGGAGGCCATGGTCTCCATCAACCGGTTCGTCCACCCCGGCCAGAGCCTGACCATCGGCCGGGATCGGCGGGAGTTCATCGAGTTCGACCGAGAGGACATCACCCGGCCCGACTCCTTCGACAATTCTCCCCGCCAGCGGCCCGGCATGAAGCCCGGCGAGGCCCGGGCCACCTTCCAGGACCTGCGGCTGCCCCTCACCGAGGAGCAGGTGAAGATCGAGGCGAACCGGTGCCTCGGCTGCGGGGCCACCACGGTGGACTTCAACAAGTGCATCGGATGCGGCCTGTGCACCACCCGGTGCGAGTTCGACGCCATCCACCTCAGTCGCGACCTACCCGCCTGCAGCGACATGCACACAGCGGAGGAGATGATGAGCCTGGTGGGGCCCTACGCCCTCAAGCGCATGGGCAAGATCATCAAGCGGAAGCTGACCGGCAAGGGCGAGTACCCCTCCGAGCAGGAATGACCCCTTCAGGCCGTCATAAAAGGCGGCAGAACATTTGCGGCAAGGAAAAATAAAGAATAATCAAGGTAGAAAGGACGCATGACTGCGTCCTTTCCCAATTAAATGCCGCAAATTAGCCGTTTTTCCGGCCCTTCGCATAGCGTACTATAGCTCGGGCGCGGAGAAAACGGCTTCTGCCATCCTTCCTGACGGCCTTTCAATACCTTTTCAGTCCAGCTCCACCAGCTCGTATTCCCGACTGCCGAAGCCCAGGTCCGCGGCGGCCTCCACGGTATGGACCCCGTGGCGGCTCTCCACCCGATCCAGGAAGTGGCGCTGGCCCGGGTCGTCCGTGGCGGCGTAGACCAAATCGAGACCCGCCTGGTCGATGGCCACCGGGTCCAGGGAAGCGAGGATGCCGATGTCCCTCATGCAGGGGTCCTCGGCCACGGCGCAGCAGTCGCAGTCCACGGAAAGGTTCTTCATGACGCTGATATAGGCGATCTTCCCCTCGAAGAACTTCGCCACGGTGGAGGCCGCGTCGGCCATGGCCTCGCAGAAGGTGTCCTGGGGGGCGTGGTGCTTCCAGGTGTCCATGTTGCTGTCCGTAAAGCCGCCGGAGTGTATGAGGGCCTTGCCCCGGCTGGAAGCGCAGCCGATGGACAGCTGCTTGAGCGCCCCGCCGAAGCCCCCCGCGGGGTGGCCCTTGAAGTGAGCGAGGACCAGCATGGAATCGTAGTCCTTCATATGCTTGCCCACCAGGTTGGTTTTCAGCACCTTCCCGCCCGGGACGGGCAGCACGTCGTCGGGTCGGGATGGAGGAAGTTTTGGTTGCCCTTCTCGCCGGAGTGGACCTTCACGGCCACCTTGCCGGGCAGGTCGATCCCCAGGGCGTCGTACAGCTCCACCACCTTCTCGGGGGTGATCTTCTTCGTGAAAAACACCTTCGGCTTCATGCCTGACCCTCCTTTGGATGATTTGGTTTTTGGATTCACAGCAGGGGCAGCAGGTCCCGGAGGAGGGCGTCCACGTTCTCCCGGGGCGTGGCCCAGCTGGTGCAGATGCGGGTGGCGGTATGGGTTTCGTCCACCCGGCCCCAGCCCTCGAAGGCGTACCGGTCCGAGAGCTTCTCCACCACCGCGTCGGGCAGGATGGGAAACTGCTGATTGGTGGGGGACTCGTAGAGGAAGGGCACGCCCTTATTTCGCAGGGCGTCTCGGATCACCATGGCCAGGTCCACCGCGTTCTGGGCGATGCGGGTGTAAAGATCGTCGGTGAACAGCGTCTCGAACTGGATGCCCAGCAGCCTTCCCTTCGCCAGCATCCCGCCCTGACGCTTGATCATGTAGCGGAAATCCTTCTTCAGGTCCGGATGGAGCAGCACCGCCGCCTCCCCGAACAGGGCCCCCACCTTGGTGCCGCCGATGTAGAAGGCATCGACGAGCCGGGCGATGTCCCGGATGGTCACGTCCGCAACGGGGGACACCAGGCCGTAACCCAGCCGCGCCCCGTCCAGATACAGATATAGGCCGTGCCGGTCGCAGACCTGCCGCAAAGCTTCCAGCTCACGGAGGCTGTAGAGGAGCCCGCCCTCGGTGGGGTGGGAGATGTAGACCATCCGGGGCTGGACCGTGTGCTCGTGGCTGGGGTCCGCCCAATGGGCCTTCACGTAAGTGTCCACCGCCTCCGCCCGGACCTTCCCCTCGGGATCGGGCAGGGCCAGGACCTTGTGGCCCGTGGCTTCGATGGCCCCGGTCTCGTGGACGTTGATATGGCCCGTGGAAGCGGCCAGCACCCCCTGATAGGGCCGGAGGGCCGCGGCGATGACGGTCTGGTTGGTTTGGGTGCCGCCCACCAGGAACTGGACGTAGGCGTCCTCCCGGCCGATGGCCGCCCGGATCAGGGCCCGGGCCCGGTCGCAGTGGGGGTCCTCCCCGTAGCCGGGGTTCTGCTCCAGGTTGGTGGCAGCGAGGTGAGCCATGATCTCGGGGCAGGCCCCCTCGTCGTAATCGCAGGCGAAGCGGATGATCTTAGAGCTCATGGTATATCCCTTCCAGATAGGCGATAAAGTCCTTCAACGGCAGGGGCTTCTCGTGGCCCGCCACCAGCCAGGTTTCGTCCCGGCCTTTCAGCTTCTCGAGGAAGGCGGCCAACCGGCCCTTGTCGTACTGCCGATCCAGCTCGTAGAAGTCCTCGTAGCCCGCGTCGCCGATGATAAGGCAGCCGTCGGCGCTGATTAGCAGGGCGTCCCGGCTGTGGGGGGAATCGCAGGTCTCGCAGCGGATGGTGACGCCGCCGATGTCCATGGTCCCCTCCCCCTCCAGCGTCATGTCGGCGGGGATGACCTGGATCCACTCGGGCCGCCGGTATTCGAGGCAGATGTGCTCGTGGCAGAAGGGGATCTCCTCCCCGGAGGCGAGCCGCGCCGCCATGGCCTCGGGGGTCCAGGCCCACTGGGCCATCTCCCGGAGCCGGGCGTCGGTCTTTTTGGAGGCCAGGGTGAAGCCGTTCACGGCGCAGAGGCCGAAGCTGTGGTCCCAGTGCCAATGGGTCAGGATGGTGATCTCGGGGATGGACAGCCGCTGGTCCGTGATGGCGGTGTAGAACTCCCGCACGTGGGCGGGGCTGGCCCCGGCATCCACGGCCACGGAGAGCTGGTCCCCCTCGATATAGGTGAGCACGGGCCGGTCCGAGGGCTCGTCGTGGGGCAGGTACCAGACCCGTTTGGTCAGTTGTTGGAGCATAAAAACAAAGCCTCCTGTTGGTTGGTAGCTGTATTGTACCAAGTTTCCGAAACAGGGTCAAGGCAAAGGGCCTCTTTTCCGTAGCCGGGTATATCGCCCCGGAGGACTGGCTCAGCGGTCCGGAAGGAAAAGTGCCAAAGCGAATATCAAATACCTCCCAAGCGCGGAGCATTTGGGAGGTATCGTCTGATGCTATTCGATGTTCTCCGTAGCGATCACGTTGACGCCGGAGCCGCATACGTCGCTGATCACCACGTCCCCGATGTGTACGGGGGGGACGACCACGGTCTTGCGGATCTCGCTGAGGGCGTCGAAGATCAGGGGCTTACGGATGGGGGTCTGGGTCTTGACCGACAGGGGCACATGGGTGCCCTCCACCCCCACCAGGGCGGTGACCATGCGGGTGGGATCGGTGATCTCCGTCTGGGCATAGGCCTTGCCCCGGGCGCAGGTGAAGCCCTGGATGTTGGTGACTTCCTTGCCGTCATAGTCCGCCGTGATGCGGCAGCCCATGGGGCAGTTGATGCAGGTCAGTTCGTATTTCATGCTTCCGGCACCTCGATTCTTACCAAAATGGAATCGGCTTTGTCCAGCCCTTTGAGCTTCTCCACGGGGATGCTCAGGTTGACCATCTCGCCCGGCGCCAGGATCATGGTCTTCTTGGAGAGGACCTGCTCCCTGTTCATCTCCACGATCACCTTGGCGTTGCGATACACGTTCCGGGGCCGGAACATGAAGCTGACCTTGTCCTCCGCGTTCTCAGACACGAACTGCGGCACGATGCCGCCCACGCCGAAGCCCATCTGCACGGGCACCTTCCGGCCGCCCTGGGGCAGCTGGCCCTGCACGTAGCGATAGGCGTTGGCGCCGGCCTTCATGGCCTCCTCGGATACGAAGTCCACGAGATCGTGGACGTGGAGCACGTTGCCGGCGGAGAAGATGCCGGGCACGGAGGTCTGCAGCTGCTCGTCCACCTCGGCACCGGAGGTGCTGGGGGCGATCTTCACGCCGGCCATCTCGGAGAGCTCGTTCTCCGGGATCAGACCCACGGACAGCAACAGCGTGTCGCAGGGGAAGTACTTCTCCGTTCCGGGGATGGGCTTGAGGTCGGGACCGACCTCGGCCACGGTGACCCCCTCCAGATGCTCGCGGCCGTGGATGTCCACCACCGTGTGGCTCAGGAGCAGGGGGATGCCGAAGTCGTCCAGGCACTGGACGATGTTCCGCTTGAGACCGCTAGAGTAGGGCATCAGCTCCACGCAGGCGTGGACCTTGGCGCCCAGGAAGGTCATGCGGCGGGCCATGATGAGGCCGATGTCGCCGGAACCCAGGATGACCACCTCTTTGCCGGGCATGAGGCCCTCCAGGTTGGTGAACTTCTGGGCCGTGCCCGCGGTGAAGATGCCGGGGCAGCGCTCGCCGGGCGTGCCCAGGGAGCCCCGGGGCCGCTCACGGCAGCCCATGCAGAGGATCACGGCCTTAGCCTGGATCTGCTCCAGCCCGTTCTTGCGGGACACGCAGGTGACCACCTTATCGGCGGAAACGTCCAGGACCATGGTCTCGGTCTGATAGGGGATCTGGTACGCCAGGACCTTCTCGATGAACCGCTGGGCATACTCGGGGCCGGTCAGCTCCTCCTTGAAGGTGTGGAGGCCGAAGCCGTTGTGGATGCACTGCTTGAGGATGCCGCCCAGCCGCTCTTCACGGTCCAGGATCAGGATGTCGCGGGCGCCGGCTTCATAGGCGCCGACCGCCGCAGCCAGGCCCGCCGGGCCGCCGCCGATGATGAGAATATCCGTATTACGCATTGTTCTTGCCCTCCTCAAAGAGATACCCTTGCAGGAGTTTGGAGTCGCCGCCGAACTTGGTCACCTCGAGGGGCGACACGCCCAGCTCCTCGGCCAGGATCTCCACGGTGCGCGGCGTGCAGAAGCCCGCCTGGCACCGGCCCATGCCGGCCCGGGTGCGGCGCTTGATGCCGTCGATATCCAGCGCGCCTACAGGGCGACGGATGGCTTCGCGGATCTCCGCCTCGGTGACGGTCTCGCAGCGGCAGACCACCTTGCCGAAGTCGGGGTTGGCCTTGATGGCCGCCTCCCGCTCCGCCGCGTTCATCTCCCGGAACTTGGGGATGGCCTTGCGGATGGGGTTGAAGTCGGGGTTCTCCTTCAGATCCAGCTTGCCGGCGATCTCCTCGGACAGCCACTTGGCGATGGCGGGCGAGGAAGTGAGGCCCGGAGACTCCACGGCGCAGCAGTTGAAGAAGCCCGGCGCGTCCTCGGGCTCGCCCAGGACGAAGTCGCCCTTGTCACCGGTGGCCCGAAGGCCGGAGAAGGTGGTGATGAAGGCGCGGGTGGGGATATGCTCCCAGGTGCGGGCGGCTTCCCGCAGCGTCTTAGCCAGGCCGAACGCTGTGGTCCGCTTATCTTCCTTATCGTCGATGTCCTCCGCGGTGGGCCCGATGAGCACGGTGCCGTCCACCGTGGGCGCGACCAGGATGCCCTTGCCCATCTTGGTGGGCAGCTGGAACATGGCCGCGTGGAACACGTCCCGATACTTTTTGTCCACGATATAATACTCTCCGCGGCGAGGCCGGATATGGACCTTCTGCTCGGAGACCATGTTGTTGAACACGTCGGAGTAGGCGCCGGCCGCGTTCACCACGGCCCGGGTCTCGAAGGTCCCGACGGTGGAGACCACCTTCCAGTTGCCGTTCTCCAGCTTCTTGAGGTTGGTCACCTTGGCGTTGCGCAGGAACTCGGCGCCGTTCATGGCCGCGTTCTCCGCATAGGCCACGGTCAACTCATAGGGACAAACGATACCGCCGGCGCCAACCAACAGAGCTTCCTTAGCTTCGCTGCCTACGTTGGGCTCCCGCTGTCTGAGCTCTGCTTCGTCGATGATCCGAAGCTCGCCCCGGACGCCGTTCTGCCTGCCCTGATCCAGCAGCTTTTCCAAAGACGCGTGGCCTTCCTCACTAAAGGAAACCACCAACGAGGTGTTCCATTGTACGGGCACGTCCAACTCCTCGTGGAGCTGATCGAACATGGCGTTGCCCAGGACGTTGAACTTGGCCTTAAGGGTGCCGGGTTTCGCATCGTAGCCGCCGTGGATGATGGCGGTGTTGGCCTTGCTCTGCCCGTTGCAGATATCGTTGGTCTTTTCCAGCAGCAGCACCTTGGCCTTGCGGCGCATGAGCTCTCGGGCTGTGCCGCAACCCACCACACCGCCGCCGATGATGATCACATCGTAAATCTCGTTCACCTTTTCTCTCCTTTTACATATCTTCTCTGGCCCAGCCAAAGGCGCACCTGACCGCCCGATGCCAGCCGTTCAGTTTCTGATCCCGTTCGATATCGCCCATCTCCGGTGTAAAGGTCCGATCGATGGCCCAATTCTTCTTCACGTCCTCTTTGGACTTCCAGTACCCTACCGCTAAACCGGCAAGATACGCCGCACCCATGGCTGTGGTCTCCACGCACCGGGGACGAAGCACCGGCGTGCCGATGATGTCGGACTGGAACTGCATAATGAAGTTGTTGGCGGAAGCGCCGCCGTCCACCTTCAGGGCCTCCAGCCTGATCCCGGAATCCTTCTCCATGGCCAAGAGCAGATCGGCGGACTGATAGGCCAGAGATTCCAGGGTGGCGCGGATGATATGGTTCCGATTCACCCCCCGGGTGAGGCCCACGATGCAGCCCCGGGCGTACTGGTCCCAATATGGCGCGCCGAGGCCGGTGAAGGCCGGGACCACGTAGCAGCCGTTGGTATCGGGAACAAGGGCAGCGTATTTCTCCGAGGCTGGGGCGTTCTCCACCAGGCCCATCTCGTCCCGCAGCCATTGAATGGACGCGCCGGCAACGAAGACGGAGCCCTCCAGGGCGTACTCTACCTTGCCGTCGAGGCCCCAGGCGATAGTGGTGACCAGTCCGTTTTGGGAGTACTTGATGTCCGTCCCGATATTCATGAGAGTAAAGCAGCCGGTGCCGTAGGTGTTCTTCGCTTCGCCGGGCGTGAAGCAGGCCTGACCGAAGAGGGCCGCCTGCTGGTCCCCCGCCGCCCCCGCCATGGGGATGGGACCGCCGAACCACTCCGGGTCCGTATAGCCAAACAGACCGGAGGAGGGACACACTTCGGGCAGGATGCATTTGGGCACGTTCAGTTCCTTCAATATTTCGTCGTCCCACTTCAGATCCCGGATGTTGAACATCAACGTACGGGAGGCGTTGGAATAGTCGGTCTTGTGGACCTTGCCCTTGGAAAGCTTCCACATGAGCCAACAGTCTACGTTGCCGAAGAGGACCTCCCCTCTCTCCGCCCGCTCCCGGACCCCGGGCACGTTCTCCAAGATCCAGCGGACCTTGGTGCCGGAGAAGTAGGCGTCGATGACCAGGCCGGTCTTTTTGCGGAAGGCATCCACCAGGCCCTTGGCCTTCAGACTGTCACAGTATTCGGATGTGCGGCGGCACTGCCAGACAATGGCGTTGCAGACGGGCTCGCCGGTGACCTTATCCCAGACGATGGTGGTCTCCCGCTGGTTGGTGATGCCGAGAGCCGCGATGTCCTCCGCCCTGGCGCCGATTTTTTCCATGGCGCGGCGACAGACGAGGAGCTGGGTCTCCCAGATCTCGTTGGCATCGTGTTCCACCCAGCCCGGTTTTGGATAGTACTGGGTGAACTCCCGCTGAGAAACGCTGCAGATCTCCCCCTTCTCGTTGAAGAGTATGCAGCGGTTGCTGGTGGTCCCTGAGTCCAGCGCCATAATGTACTTTGCCATTTACCTTGTGGCCTCCCTTTTATGTATATTTCACTCATCCATAAGAGGAGCAAACAGTGCTCAAGAGAAAGCAAAAAAAACATACGACCCCGCAGGGCGTATGGTTTTCAAACGACTTCAAATGTGGTATGCAAGCGTGTCATGCTGTCCAACCCTCTCCTTGTATCGCCCACACCTTCTGTTGAAAAATGATATCACAAGCCACAGAAACATGCAACAATAATCTGTATTCTTTTGAATGCCGGCCGTGAGAGAACGAATCCGTTTCGGACGGATGTCGACCGGTTTTCCATCCGCAGGAGGGAAGGGTGCGGCGCGAAAACACCGGAAAAGATATATTTGAAAAAAAGCCCGACCTGTGCCATAATGATAGAAGTGAAAAATCCGATCATCAGGAGGCGAACACATGAAGAAGCTGTTGTTGGGCAACGCCGCCGCCGCTCGGGGTCTCTACGAGGCGGGGTGTTCCTTTGTATCCTCCTATCCGGGCACGCCCTCCACGGAGATCACCGAGGAAGCGGCCAAGTTCCCGGAGGTCTACGCCGAA
>CACXNN010000058.1 GCA_902768995.1 uncultured Eubacteriales bacterium
TATTTCCGCCAGGGCAGCCCATCCCTGAAATCCAAATGCCCGTCCATCCATCCGGTGCACCGACCGATCAAAAACCCGTTCACCAAAGCGCAGATCACCGTGCCCAGCTTCACGCCCTCGAACCGCCAAAGCCCAAAGAAGGCGAAGGACATGACCACCGCCACGGCGCAGCTCACGCAGTCGTACACCGTCTTCACCCGATGGGTCGGCTTAGAAAGCTTCAGCGCCAGCTCCTTCACCAGCAGCTCATAGACCTCCGGGGCGATGTAGGTCTTGAAGAAACAGGCGATGCTGACCGCGCCCAGCCCCAGGCCCAGCACGTACCAGAGGCACCGCAGGGCGATGTTCTCCGCCGGGAAGCGCTGGACCAGCAGCATCCACCCGTCCAGCAAAAAGCCGTAGAGCACGGCGGTGACGAAGGAAAAGAGGAAATAGGGCCGGAACTTCTTCACCGTCAGGATCGTACAGAGGAGCAGCGCCGCCTGGAGGGTGTATTCCGCCATGCCGAAGGTGAAGAAGGGCAGGACGGGGTTCAGCTTCAGATACAGCAGATAGGCCGGGGCCACCACCATGGACACGCCGAAGTCTGCCCGGGTCATGAGGGCCACGCTGAGGCTCAGCCCCACCATGCCCAGCACGTAGGCCAGCTCAGTGTACAGCACCGTTTTCTTCATGGCCCATCCCCCTGTTTCGCCTTTTCGTTCAGTATATCACGGCTGGCCCTCGGGCGCAAGTTGCCCGTTGTCAAACGGGGAAAAGGGGAGTAATATGGAGAAAATCGAAACGGGAGCGAATACGTATGGGCAACACATTCTTTTTCGGCTGGGAGCCGGCGCTGATGGTCTGGCTCCAGAGCCATCTGGGGAGCTTCGGGATCACGCTGGCCACCATCTTCTCCATGTTCGGGGAGGAGATGGCCACCATCTTGGTCCTGGGCTTCTGCTACTGGAGCTGGAAGAAGGAGCTGGGCAAGTTCATCGGCCGCAACGCCTGCGTGGCCATGGTGGCCAACCCCATGATCAAGAACGTCTTTCTGCGGCTTCGGCCCTACATGGTCTGCCCCGAGGTCAAGTGCCTCAAGCCCGTGGACTCCAGTGCCGACATCATGGACGTGGCGGCCCAGGGCTACTCCTTCCCCAGCGGCCACTCCTCCGGATCCGTAGCCAACTATACGTCCGTGGCAGCGTACCTGAAGAAGAAATGGGCCTGGGCCGTGGGCATCGTGATCCCGTTGCTGGTGGGCCTGAGCCGGTTCTGCGTGGGCGTCCACTTCCCCACGGACGTGCTCTTCGGCTGGGCGTTGGGCCTCTGTGTGGTGATGCTGGTGCCCTTCTTCCAGAAGAAGTTCGAGAAGCGCTGGGTATTCTACCTCATTATCCTGCTGCTGGCCGTTCCCGGCTGGTTCTACTGCAAGACCAACGACTTCTACACCAGCTACGGCATGATGGTGGGCTTCTTCGCGGGGGACCTGTTCGAGGAGAAGTACGTGAAGTTCAAGAACACCAAGTGCTGGTGGAAGATGATATTGCGGGTCCTGGGCGGCGGCGCCGTCTACTTCGCCCTGAACGCCCTGTTGAAGATGCCCTTCTCCTCCAGCTTCCTCCACGCCGGCACCTTCCTTTCGTACCTGGTCCGGGCGATCCGCTACGCCGTCATCCTGTTCGTGGACGTGGCCATCTACCCCCTGTGCTTCGACAGGATCAAGTTCGGCAAAAAAGCTTAAATACAGTGAAATGCAAAAAGGAGCTGGAAACAGCTCCTTTCTTATTTTTCCTGTCCTCAGGCGTTGGGATCGTAGGGCGGCTGCTCGCCGATGTGGACCTTGCCGTCGTCGTACCAGCCGTCCCCGTAGGAGCGGAGCTGGGTCCTGTCGTAGCGGAACTGCTGCCGCAAAAGCTCGTAGCGGGGAGTGATCTGGGTAAACTCCTCGTCGAAGTACCGCCAGCCGCCCCGGGTGGGGTTATGGGTGGTGGTGTTCACCTCACAGCCCGGCACCAGCTCCTTGAATTTCTCGATCTGATCCTTGGGGATGTCGGGGTTCCGGGCGATCCAGAGCCGCTCCAGCTTGGTGAGGCCGTAGAGGGGCGTGATATCCGTGATGCTGTTATAGCACACGTTCACATGCTTCAGCTCCGTGCAGGCGGCCAGGGGCGAGATGTCCTTCAGGTTGCAGGAATAGCACTCGAAGAACTCCAGCTTAGGGCACTGCTCGATGCCGTTGATGTTGGCCATGGGGTTGTACATGATGCACACCTCCAAGTCCGGCATATAGGGCACGAACCCGTCCATGTGCCGGATCTTGTTGTGGCCCAGGTCCAGGTATCTGATCTCCCGGCAGTATTTCAGGTTCTCCGTGTCCCTATCCTCCAGGGCTTTGCCCCCGCCGGCGGAAAACTTGATCATCCAGGCGTCGGTGCGGACGGAGTAGCCCCCCACCTTCACCCGCCAAACCAGCTTGGGCTGGGGGAACTCATCCCGAAGGGCAGCCATGGTCTCGTTGTCGATGTTGCAGTTCTCCATGTCCACCCGCTTCACGTTCCTCAGGTAGGGCAGCAGCTCCTTGAGCTCGTTCACCTTCCGCTTCAGGTTCTTCTTGTTGAACGAGACCACCTCGTCCGCCAGGGAGAAGGAGCCGAAGGTCTTGTCGGAATAGGTGTAGTTCACCAGCATCCCCTCCCGAAACTGCTGAAGCTGGTCCGCCTCGTCCAGCGTCCACTTGCTCTTGCCGCTCTTGGGGTCCAAATTCACCTTCATCACCTTGGGCAGCACGATCAGCGTGGCCTTGATAGCCCCAAGGTCGCTGGCGGGCAGGTCGGAGAAGTCCGCCTCCACGTCCTCGCTCCCGATGGTCCGGCCCTTGAAGGTGACGCTGTAGCTCACGGGGATGCTCCCCGCCCCCTCCAGCAGGTACGCGGCCTGCTCCGGGGTCAGGGCGCCGGTGACCACGATCTGCTCCAGGCTCTTCAGCAGCCCGATCTCCTGGGCCAGGGCGTCCCAATCCTGGATGTTGGCGGCGTCCAGCTCCAGGACCTTCATATCCGGATCGTCCCGCATGCCCTGGACCATCACCGAAAACTGATAGCTGAGGGACGGCGCCGCTTCCCGCAGGGCCGCCACCTGGGCGTTGTCGAGGCCGCTTTCCCGCAGATCTACGGCCTCCACCTGAGGGAGATCGGCGAGGGCCGCCTGGACCTCCTCCGCCGTGGTCACGGAGGCGGGCACCACCAGCTCCGTGGCGTCGCTGTCCACCCGGCCGTCCCCCAGGGGCACGGACCAGAGGACCGGGTAGCCCACGGTCTCGCTGAAAGCGTGGAGAAGGGAAGCGTCCTCACAGGCCCGGCCGTCCAAAAGGGTCAGCTGGGGAAGCTCCCGGATCAGCTCCAGGTCATCCGGGGTGACGCTTTGGAGCACCAGCTCCTTCACGTCCCGATCCACGGGCCCGAAGGACAGCTGCAGCCGGGGGTCCGGCGTGGCCGTGGGCTCCGCCGTGGGGGCCGCCGTGGGCGCCTCGGTAGGTGCGGGCAGGGCCGCCTCCTGGCCGCCTTTGGACAGGATGACCAGCAGCAGCCCCAGCAACGCCAGGGCCAGACCCAGCAGGGAGCTAAACAGGATGATGCGTTTCTTATCCATGTATATCCTCTTTTGCGCGATATGTATCTGTTTATCAGTATACCAAAGCCAGGTGGCCCCTGGGGTAAACAATTCGTAAAATAACCGGGCACCCTTCGTCCCGAAAAACTGTTGCTATCCGAGAAAAAACCTGCTATCATATATAAGACAGAGTATGAGTTTGACCGGGGCAGCCCCCGGCGGAAAGGAAGGTCCCATGAAACGGTTCGGCGCAGTGCTCCTGGTCCTGGCGTTGGTCCTGTGCGTCTGCCTGCTGGGGCCCCGGCTCCTGAAGAAGGTAGGCGCGGACCTGGGCAGCTTTTCCGGCAGCAGCGATTACGGCGGCGATTCCAGCTCCTCCGGCTGGGACAACGGCTCCAGTTGGGACAGCGGCTCCAGTTGGGACAGCGGCTCCGGCTGGGACGGCGGCTCCAGCTGGGACAGCGGCGGCAACGGCTTTTTCTTCTTCCCCGTAGGCTCCTCATCCTCCTCTGATTCCGGCGATAGCAGCGGCTTCGGGAACCTGCTGTTCTACGTGGTGCTGATCATCATCCTGATCATGATCTTCAGCCGGAAAAACCAGCACCAGGCCACGCCCCACGCGGGCACGGCGGCGGGTGCCCAGCAGACCCCGGGCAGCAAGCTCCAGCCCATGAGCGAGTACGCTCAGCTGGACCCCAACTTCTCCGAAAGCGATCTTGTGAAGAAGCTGTCCAACATCTACGTCCAGATGCAGAACGGCTGCACCGCCCGGAACATCGAGTCCCTCCGGCCCTACTTCACGGACGCCCTCTACCAGCAGTTCGACCGGCAGATCAAGTCCCTCATCGCCAGCCACCGGATCAACCGGGTGGATCGGATCGCGGTGCTGGACGTGGTTCTCCGGGGCTGGTTCCAGGAGGGGGGCGACGACCATCTGGTGGCGCTGCTCAAGACCCGGATCACGGACTACATCGTGGACGAGGACACCGGCAAGGTCATCTCCGGCAGCGACACCGCGGAGAAGTTCATGACCTACGAGTGGGATCTGAGCCGGCCCACCGGCACCGTCACAGAGCAGGCGGGCGAGGTCACGGAGCGTCACTGCCCCAACTGCGGCGCGCCCCTTTCCGTCAACGAGAGCGCCAAGTGCCCCTACTGCGACACCGTCCTCACCTTCCAGGACCACGACTGGACCATCTACGCCGTCAAGGGCATCGCCCAGCGGACGGTGCAATCATAAACACGAACCAATCATTATAGTAAAGGAGAACAGAAACTATGGGTCTTAAACAAGCACTCGGCGCAACGTTGACCACGGTCCTCGCCGACCAGTGGCGGGAGTACTTCTACTGCGAGTCCCTGCCCGAGAACGTGCTCATGCGCAAGGGCGTCAAGCGGGTCAGCGGCAAGAGCAGCAATACCAAGGGCAGCGACAACATCATCTCCAACGGGTCCATCATCGCCGTCAACGACGGTCAGTGCATGATGATCGTGGACCAGGGCGGGATCGTGGAGTTCACCGCCCAGCCCGGCGAGTTCATTTGGGACAAGTCCACTGAGCCCTCCATCTTCTACGGCTCCCTGGGCGAGAACCTGAAGAAGACCTGGGAGGTCCTGAAGAAGCGGTTCACCCTGGGCGGCGACACCGGCAAGGACCAGCGGATCTACTACTTCAACATCAAGGAGATCATCGGCAATAAGTACGGTACCGCCAACCCCGTGGGCTTCCGGGTCTACTATCCCAACATCAACCTGGACACCGAGATCGGCATCCGCTGCTTCGGCGAATACTCCTACAAGCTCACCGACCCCATGCTGTTCTATAAGAACGTGGCCGCCAACGTCTCCGGCGACTACACCCGGGATAGGATCGACAGCCAGCTCAAGAGCGAATTTTTGACCGCCCTGCAGCCCGCCTTCGCCCGGATCTCCGAGATGGGCATCCGCTACTCCGCCCTGCCCGGCCACACCATGGAGCTGGCCGATTCCATGAACGCCGTGCTCTCCCCCAAGTGGGCAGAGCTTCGGGGCATCTCCATCGTGTCCGTGGGCGTCACCTCCGTCAGCGCGGACCCCGAGGACGAGGAGCGGATCAAGAAGCTGCAGAACGCAGCGGCCAGCACCTATGGCACCATGGCGGTGGGCGAGGCGATGCTGAACGCGTCCCAGGCCGGCGGTGCCAACGGCACAGGCGACGCCAATGGCTCGGGAGGATTCATGGGCCTGGCGGGAATGGCCATGGCAGGCATGATGGCCAACAACATGAGCGGCGGCCAGGGTGGCGGCCAGGGCGGTGGCTTCGGCGGCCTACATATGTATCAGCCCCCCACGCAGCCTGCTGCGGCGGCCGCGGCGGCTGCCGTCGGCTGGACCTGCCCCAAGTGCGGCAAGGCCGGCAACACCGGCAAGTTCTGCGCCGAGTGCGGCGAGAAGAAGCCCGAGGAGCCCAAGGGCTGGACCTGCCCTAAGTGCGGCACCCTGAACAAGGGTAAGTTCTGCCAGGAGTGCGGCGAGAAAAAGCCCGCCGACGCGCCCCTCTACAAGTGCGACAAGTGCGGCTGGGAGCCGGAAGACCCCTACAACCCGCCCAAGTTCTGCCCTGAGTGCGGCGATCCCTTCAACGACGGCGATATCGTGAAGTAAACCGAACAGTCTGATCCAAGCCCGGCATACGCCGGGCTTTTCTATGTCCGCCAAACCGTATAATTATAGCGAATGAAGGAACTGTCCCATAAACGGACAGACAGAAGGGAGCGCTTTTGCTATACTGGCGGCAGGAAAAAGAGAGGGAGGTGAGCGCGATGCAGCTCGATCTACGACACGTGGCGGAACAGAATGCGAAACGATACAGGGAGAATCTGAGTTATCTTCGGGGCTACGAGGCCGCGGCGGACGCGGATCGGCCTCTCTCGCCCAGGTACGTCGAGAAGGCCGGCTGGGTCTGGGCCGTGGAGCGGGTCCGGGCGGACCTGCAGCGGAAGGAGCCGGAGAAGGAACTGTTCTTCGCCCGGCTCTATCATCTGGACAGCCCCTGCCCCGGGAAAGTGGGCCGGGGGAGCGAGATCATGAAGCTGTCCCTGGAACTGAACGTAAGCCCGTCCACCCTGTACAAGTGGCGGGAGACGATCCTGGCGGACCTGCTTCTGGCAGCGGTGCAGGCGGGGGTGTTGCGGCCGTTTTAACGGGGGCTTGCCATCCGCCCCACGACCGGGTATACTGTTTTACAGGAAATATCCGGCAAGGGGGGCGAGGCCATGGTGCATATCGGCAACGACTGGGACGAGCGTCTCGAGGGCGAATTCGACAAGCCCTATTATCAGGAGCTGCGGCGGTTCCTCATCGAGGAGTACCGGCATCACGTGGTGTACCCGGACATGCACGACATCTTCAACGCCCTCAAGTACACCTCCTTCGCCGACACCAAGGTGGTGATCCTGGGCCAGGACCCGTACCACGGCCCCGGCCAGGCCCACGGGCTCTGCTTCTCGGTGCAGAAAGGCGTGGAGCCGCCCCCGTCCCTCCAGAACATCTTCAAGGAGCTCATGAGCGACGTGGGCATCGCCCGGCCCCAGCACGGGGAGCTGACCTGCTGGGCCAGGCAGGGGGTGCTGCTCCTCAACGCGGTGCTGACCGTCCGGGAGCACGAGCCCAACAGCCAGGTGCTGCTCCTCAACGCGGTGCTGACCGTCCGGGAGCACGAGCCCAACAGCCACAAGGGCAAGGGCTGGGAGATCTTGACAGATCGGATCATCTCGGAGCTGAATGACAAGGAGACGCCCGTGGTGTTCCTCCTCTGGGGCGCCAATGCCCGGAGCAAGAAGTCGCTCATCACGAACCCCCTGCACGTGAAGCTGGAGACCGTGCACCCCAGTCCCCTCTCCGCCTACAACGGGTTCTTCGGCTGCAAGCACTTCTCCAAAACGAACGCCATCCTGGAGGCGTCGGGGCAGACGGCCATAGATTGGAATGTGGTTTAGGGAGATTTCTTTTGCCGCTTTTTCTCTTTATACAAAGAGAAAAAGCGGCGGAAAAAGAGAAACTCATATGGGATAATCGGTCAGGCATCTATGCCATATATCCCAGTCAAAGTTCTTTTTGGTTCTTTTTCTTTCAAGAAAAAGAACGCAGGCTTATAATAAAATCCAATTGAAAGGAACAAATCCATGAAGAAGATCGAAACGAGCAACGCCCCCGGGGCTATCGGGCCCTACAGCCAGGGCATGGTCACCGGCAGGCTGGTGTTCACCTCCGGCCAGATCCCCCTGGACCCCGCCACCGGCGCCTTGGTGGGCGACACCATCGAGACCCAGAGCGAGCAGGCTTTGAAGAACCTGCAGGCGGTGCTGGAGGCCGGCGGCGCGGCGCTCTCCACCGTGGTCAAGACCACCTGCTTCCTCAGCGATATGGGAAACTTCGCCGCCTTCAACGCCGTCTACGCCAGGTTCTTCACCGGCGACTGCCCCGCCCGCTCCTGCGTGGCGGTGAAGACCCTGCCCAAGAACGTGCTGGTCGAAGTGGAAGCGATAGCCGAGACCCTGTAAACGATCTTACCCGGAGGGACCCCTATGGAATGGCTGGTTTTGGGCTTGTTTTGCGGCGGGCTGATCCTGTGCCTGCTGCTGGACTGGTCCATCCTCTACGCCCTTCTCGTTGGGCTCCTTCTCTTTTTGCTCTACGGGCGGCGAAAGGGTTTCGGCTGGAAGGCGCTGCTGGGGATGGCCCTGGCCGGGGTGAAGACGGTAAAGAACATCCTCATCACCTTCCTGCTCATCGGCGTGCTGACGGCCCTCTGGCGGGCGGCGGGGACCATCCCCGTCATCGTCTGCTATGCGGCAAAGCTCATCCGGCCCGGCGTGTTCCTGCTCATGACCTTCCTGCTGAACGCGGCCGTGTCCGTGCTCACCGGCACCTCCTTCGGCACGGCGGCCACCATGGGCGTCATCTGTGCCACCATGGGCGGGGTCATGGGCGTGCCCGTGGTCCTCACCGGCGGCGCGGTGCTCTCTGGCGTGTTCTTCGGGGACCGCTGCTCCCCCGTGTCCACCAGCGCCCTGCTGGTGGCGGAGCTCACAAAAACCAGCATCTTCGACAACATCAAACGCATGGTGCGAACGGCCCTGGTGCCGTTCCTGGTCTCCTGCGCCGTCTACGCCCTGCTGGGGCGCCTGGCCCCTCACGGGGAGGGGACCTTGGACCTGGGGGCCCTGTTCTCCCGGGAGTTCGATTTGAGCCTGTGGGCGGCGATCCCGGCGGCGGTGATCCTCATCCTGTCCCTGCTGCGGGTGAACGTGAAGCTGGCCATGGGGGCCAGCATCCTGTCCGCCGTGCCCCTGTGCCTGTGGCTGCAGGGCTGCTCGCCCCTGTCGCTCCTTCAGGTGGCGCTGGTGGGGTTCGCCGCGGCGGACGCCCAGGTGGCCGCCATGCTGGACGGGGGCGGCGTAGTCTCCATGCTCCGGGTGGGGGCCATCGTGTGTCTGTCCTCCTCCTACTCGGTCCTCTTCCAGAAGACGGGCCTTTTGGACCAGGTCAAGGGCGCCATCGGCCGCCTGGCCCACCGGACCGGCCCCTTCTTCGCTACGCTGGTCACCTCGGCCCTGGCGGGCATGGTGGCCTGCAACCAGAGTTTGACCATCCTGCTGGTCCATCAGCTGTGCCGGGAGCTTAGGGATGATCCCTCCGACACGGCCATCGACCTCGAGGACACGGCGGTGGTGGTGGCGCCCCTGGTCCCCTGGTCCATCGCCGGAGCCGTGCCCCTCAGCGCCGTAGGCGCGCCGGGGATCAGCGTGCTCCTCGCTTGTTACCTGTATCTGCTGCCGATATGGCGGCTTGTTAAGAGGAAATAAAGAAATTGTGCCTTTTCTTTGTAAAGAAAAGGCACCCAAAAGAAACACAGATGGGAAGTACGGCTGTACTTCTCCTTATTTTTGCTTCAGCGACAACACCGCGCCCTCATACCCCTGGCTCCGCAACAGGCTTGCCACGGCCTCCCCCCGGGCGAGGAGGGCCTGGTCGTCGGCCTGGTTGAGGAGGTAGAGGGGATCGTAGCGGCCGTAGCCCCGCAGGAGCAGGGCCGCGAGGCCAGCCTCCGTCAGGGGCCCGTCGGGAACCACGCCCTTTTCGAGGGCCAGGTCCGCCCGGTGGCAGACCTCACGGAGGGGCCGCCCCAGGGCCGTGAGCCCGGCCAGGACCAGCACCCGGTCCGTATACTGGGGGACGGCCGGCTCCCACACCGCCGGGTATTTCACCGGATGCATGGCCGCGCCGTCGGCCTCCACCACCAGCCGTTCCGCCGTGTTGCGCAGGATCGCCCACATCTCCTCCGAGGGCTCCTTCAGCTTGACGCCTACGGGCCGCCCGGCCACGGGGATCAGCCCCGCCCGCCAAATGTCCAGCAAAGCCCCTTCGTCGGGCTTGTCCCACAGCCGGCACCCCTCGGGGACGGTCCCCTGGATATGGGTGGAGGTGGTCAGCGCCACCCGCTGCCCCCGCGCAGCCCAGGCCCGGCCCAGGGCGTACAGCAGCGAGGTCTTCCCCCCCGCCCCGCACAGGGCCACGATCCTGTCCTCCCCCAGGGACAGCTGCTCGATCAACGACATGCCCGCTCTCCTTCCGCGCCTCGTGGCGCTTTTTCTATGGGTCTCACCGCACCCGGACGCCGTCCACATAGACGGCCTTCAGGTTCAGGTCCTTGTCCAGCACCAGGAAATCCGCGGCCAACCCTAGCGCCAGGGTGCCGATCTCATGGTCCCGGCGGATGGCCTTGGCCGGGGCGGCGGTGGCGGCGTAGACGGCGGCCTCCAGGGGCACGCCGAAGGAAACGGCCCGGCGAAGGCCGTCCATCAGATGGATGGAGCTGCCCGCCAGGGTGCTGCTGCCCCGGAGCCTGGCCACGCCCTCCGTCAGGGTGATGGGCAGGCCCCCCAGCTCGTAGTCCCCGTCGGGCATGCCCGCGCAGCGGAGGGAGTCGGAGATCAGCACCAGCTTCTCCCCGAAGAGCCGGTGGACCAGACGGACCACGGCGGGATGGATGTGGAAGCCGTCGGTGATGAGCTCCACGGTGGCCCCGGCGTCCAGGGCCGCGGCCGCCACCCCGGGCTCCCGATGGTTGAGGGCCGGCATGGCGTTAAAGAGGTGGGTGGCGTGGGAGGCTCCGGCCTCGTAGGCGGCCATGGCGGTGTCGTAGTCCGCGGTGGTGTGGCCCAGGGACACGGTGCAGGTCCGGCTCACCTCCCGGATGAAGGGCAGGGCGCCGGGCTCCTCGGGGGCCACGGTGACCAGCCGCACCCGGTGGCCCGAAGCCTCGTCCAGCCGATGGAACAGCTGGGCGTCGGGAGCGTGCAGGTTATCCGGGTTCTGGGCGCCGCACTTCTTTAAACTCAGGAAGGGGCCCTCCAGATGGACCCCGGCCACCTTGGCCCCGTCGGCGGGACGCTGGAAATCGCGGACAGCCTCCATGGACTTGGTGAGGACCGGCTCCTTCAGCGTCATGGTGGTGGGGCACCAGGAGGTGACGCCGCCCGCGGCGTAGTAGCGGGCCATCTTCACCAGGCCCTCAGGGCTCCCGTCGCTGGCGTCCTCGTTCATGGCCCCGTGGGTGTGGATGTCGATGAGCCCCGGGATCACATAGGCGCCATGCAGATCGATCCCGCCAGTCACCGCCGGCCCCACGGCCTCGACGACGTCGGAAAACTCGATCCCGCCGGTCACGAACCGGCCGTCCAGGAATACGTTGGCGTTGGATATCTCGTTCATTTCCTGTCCTCGCGGATGCCCTGAAACTCCAAGCAGCGGGCCTCCTGTTTCCTGTATCATATCCGATAGCGCCTCGTTTGGCAAGGGCAGGTTGCATCTTCCGGCCTGCGGCGTCATGTGCTATACTGTATCTGAACGAAAGGGAACCGGTCGCCGGACGGCCATGGCGCCGCGCCGAACAGCTGGTTGAGGGAGGTCGTCATGTATTATCACGCATCGTCCATAGGCACGATCCAGCAGCTGGAGCCCAGGATATCCAATCACGGGATACCCCTGATCTACTTTTCCAAGAAGCGGGAGAACGTGCTGGTATATCTCAGCAACGCCGTGGAGAAGTACTGCCGGGAGACCGGCTTTGCCTACGAGGGCCGGTGGCAGAAGTGGGGCCCCTACGGTTTCGACAAAAACGGGCTCCTGCGGTTGGAGGAGTACTATCCCGACGCGCTGGTGAAGACGTACAAGGGTGTGTCCGGGTATATCTACGCCGTCCATCATATCGAGGAAGCGGAGTTCGATATGCGGATCCCCTATGCGGCCACCAGCAGCGTTCCGGTCCCCATCGATACCGTGGAGTTCGTGCCGGACGCCTATGAAGCCATCCTGCAGGCGGAGAAGGCGGGGCTCATCACGATCATGCGCTATGAACAGATGCCCGAGCGCATGCGGGAATGGAACCGCCGAACCATACGGGAGGAATACGAATCCAGCCCGGATCACCCGGAGTACCGGCACTTCCTGAAGGGCAATTTCCCCGACATCCTGGGCGAATGATCCAAACCGCCCCACCCCAAGGCCGCCCCAAGGCGGTCTTTTTTGACGCCGGAAGCGGGGGCCGGCAAGGGGGGCATATAGCATCTTATGGCGAAAAGCTTGCGCAATAGTTCTTGCCCCCGCAGATGCTTTTGTGTACAATAGCAGGCAGGGGGAACAGCATATGCGGCGTATTTCGACAGAAAAGAAAAAACGGATCTTCGAGATCATCCAGATCGGCAATCAGGAGGACGCACCCAGCCGGATCTTCGACTATTTTATCGTGACGGTGATCCTCTGCAACATCGCCGTCCTGTTTCTGGAAACTTTCGACGCTCTGAACGCCTTTAGGGGCCTCTTCGAACGGATAGAGGACGTGACCGTGGCCATCTTCTGCGCCGAGTACGCCCTCCGCATCTGGACGGCGGATCTCTTATATCCGGACGAAACCCGGCCCCGGGCGGTGCTGCGCTTTTTGTTTTCCTTCGACGGGCTCGTGGACCTGCTCACCATCCTGCCCTTCTTCTTCCTGTCCGGGTTCGGGGCCTTTCGGATCCTCCGCGCCGCGCGGATCCTGCATCTATTTCGCATCAACACCCAATACGATTCCTTCCAGGTCATCACCTCCGTCGTCAAGGAGAAGAAGAACGCCATCCTGTACTCGGTCTTCATCATCCTGGTGCTGATCCTGGCCGCTTCCCTCAGCATGTACAGCGCGGAGCACGCGGCCCAGCCGGAGGTGTTTAAAAACGCGCTGTCCGGCATCTGGTGGAGCGTTTCCACCGTGTTTACGGTGGGCTACGGCGACATCTACCCGGTGACGCTCCTGGGGCGGATCATGGGGGTGATCATCACCTTCCTGGGCGTGGGCGCCGTGGCGATCCCCACCGGCATCCTCTCCGCCGGCTTCGTGGAGCATTACACCCGCCTGCAGCGCATGCAGGACGCC
>CACXNN010000059.1 GCA_902768995.1 uncultured Eubacteriales bacterium
CCCAGGATGTCCGGGGAGGCCATGGGGTTGTGGAACACCCCCTGGAAGGCGGCCCCCGCCGCGGAGAGGGCACAGCCCACCAGGCAGGCCATCACGATCCGCGGCAGGCGGATGTTCACCACGGCGATCTCCATCTGTTCCGTCCAGGTCCTGTCAAGGGTCCCGCGGCCCGCGAACAGCTCCAGGAACCGGGTCCATAGGATCCTCACCACGGTGAGGGGCGGCACCCCGTACCGGCCCAGGGAGAAGGAGACGAGGAACAGGAACAGGAGGGCCAGCCCCATCACCAGCAACGCCCGCCAAGCTTTTCGCTCGCTGTCCATGGCCGCACCTCCTTCCCGTTATTTTTACGTAAAGATAACGCTTGCCTACAGTATACCGCGTCCGGCCCCTTTTGTCCAGCCTTCCGGCCAAAAAGAGGGGAAGGTATTGCCTGGGCCGCCGTTTCGTGGTATATATCTTCCATACCGCCGAAAGGACGAAGCCCCATGATCATCCACGAGTACGACCCCCATACCCAGCCCATGATCGACCTTGCGGCCTTCTACGGGCCGAAGAAGCGCCTGCTGGACAAGTGCCTGATCCTCTTCTCCAAGGAGATCCACGACCATCTTCTTGGGCGGTACGACTGCGCCGTGGTGGGCCACATCGGCGCCTGCAACGGCGTCACCCCCATCTACGGCTTCGACCTGGACGGAGAAACGGTCGCCTTCTATCTTTCCCCCATCGGCTCCGCCATCGCCTCCGGCACCTGCTACGAGGTCCATTGGCAGACCGGGGCCACCAAGTTCCTCATGTTCGGCTCCTGTGGGAGCTTGGAGGGGGAGAGGACCCGGGGTAAGTATATCGTCCCCACCGAGGCCTATCGGGGCGAGGGTGCTTCCTACTACTACGCGCCGCCCGCCGACTACATTACGATCAGGACCGCTGACCAGGTGGCCGCCATCTTCGATGCCCTGGGCGCGCCCTATGTGCAGGGCCGGGTCTGGACCACGGACTCCATGCTTCGGGAAACGGCGGGCTTGGTGCAGAAGCGCCGGGCCGAAGGGTGCCTGGTCGTGGAGATGGAGCTGGCCGGCGTGGAGGCCCTCTGCGACTTCTACGGCCTCACCCTCTACGACTTTTTGGAGGCCGGGGACGTGCTGGCGGAAAGCGGCTATGAGGCCTCGGGTCTCAAGAGCGCCAACCACCATCTGGGCAAGCTCCACCTGGGATTGGAGATCCTCAAACGCATATAAAGGAGAAACCTATGAAATCCACCTGGACCCTGCCCGAGGGTTACGGGCAAAAGTATCTCATCGACCTGAAGGACAACAAGAAGCAGTTCTGGATCGTCAACGGCCTGTCCATCGCCATCATGCTGGCGCTGGTGGCCCTGTTCTTCCAGCTCCTGTGGTACGGCTTCCTGGAGCTGCACTTCGAGGGCCTGCCCATCCAGGCCCTGGTGATGGCCGTGGGCATGTTGGCCTACATCCCCCTCCACGAGCTGGTCCACGGGGTCTGCATCCGCCGCTTCTCCGGCAAAAGGGCCAAGTACGGCTTCACCCTGGTCTATGCCTACGCCGGGAGCGACTGCTATTTCAACAAGCGGGACTACCTTATCATCGCCGCCGCCCCGGTGGTGTTCTGGGGTCTCGTCTTCCTGCTCCTGCTGTTCCTGCTGCCTGTGCATTGGCGGTGGGTGCCCTACGTGTGGCAGGTCTTCAACCTGTCCGGCGCGGCGGGGGACTTCTACGTGTTCCACCGCCTCCACAGGGAGTCGGACGCCATCCTTTGCCAGGACACGGGCGTGAAGATGGCTGTCTTCGATCGGCTCTAAGCTCGATTCGATATCCAATAAAAAAATCCCCTCCGTGGATTCGCGGAGGGGGGATCGAAAGGGATCGTCAGGCCGTCATGCCATGACAGGCCATGTAGTCGTAGAGCATCTGCCCGTGCTCCTGTTCCTCCTTCTGGATGTGGTTCAGGACCTGCCGGGCGCTCGGATCGGTGAACTCGAAGATGCAGGTGTCGTACACGCTGGACACGTGCTTCTCCGTGTCCAGGGCGTCCTTCAAAAGATACTCGTCGGTCTTGCTGTGGGACTTCTGGGCGGCCTTCCCGTCCCCGGGCTGGCTCTGGCCGCCCTGCTGGTTCTGCTGGCCGCCGCCCATCATGGGCACCGTGCCGTCCATCAGGCTGTTGATGGTCTTCAGGTGCTCCTCCTCCTTGGTGCGGATGGTCAAGAACAGGTCCGCCAGGGCCTGGTCCTCTGCCTTCTGGGCGTACTGGCCGTACTTCTCGATGCAGATCTCCTCCGAAGTCTTGAGGTCCTGCAGCAGCATGGATTCCTTTTGTGTCAGTTTCATATTCATCACCTCGCTTATAGGATGGCCGGGCCGGGCGCCTGCCATGCGTCCCCGCTAAATTCTCCGCTTTTTCACAGGAATCCCTTGCGTTTTTCGTTCCGCTGTCGTATACTGTCCCATATTTTCACGCCAGGAGGGGACCATGGAGGCATACGGGTACAGGGAGGGGCTGCGGGACGGGCTGCCCATCGGCCTGGGGTATCTGTCGGTATCCTTCGGCTTCGCCATCTGGGCGGTGAAGCAGGGGATCCCGGGCCTCATTTTGGTGCTCCTCTCCGGCACCAATCTGACCTCCGCGGGCCAGGTGGCGGGGGTCACGGTCATGGCGGCGGGGGGCCTTCTCATCGAGCTTGCCTTGACGGAGCTGGTCATCAACCTGCGCTACGCCCTTATGAGCGTCACATTGACCCAGAAGCTCTCCCCCCGGTTCAGCCTGCTGCAGCGGATGGCGGCCTCCTTCTTCGTCACCGACGAGATCTTCGCCGTGGCCTCCACCCGCAAGGGCCTCTTGACCTTTCCCTACATGATGGGCCTTGGCTGCCTCCCCTGGATCGGATGGACCCTGGGCACGGCTTTGGGCGCCTTCGCGGGGACGCTGCTCCCTGCGGTCCTCTCCGCCGCGTTGGGCATCGCCATCTACGGCATGTTCATGGCCATCCTGGTGCCGGGCGCCCTGGAGGAGCGGGGGGTGCTCCTGGCCATCTTCGCCGCCGTATCGTTGGGCCTGGTCCTCCGGTACGTGCCCCTGTTCAGCTTCCTCTCCGAGGGCTTCGTCATCATTATCAGTGCCGTGGCGGGGGCCTGCGTCGCCGCCTGGCTCAAGCCTGTGAAGGCGGGGGAGGGGGACCTATGAAGCTGTACCTGTATCTGCTGGTGATGGCGGGAGTCACCTACCTCGTCCGCATGCTGCCCCTCGCCTTCTTCCGCAAAAAGATCACCAGCCCCTTTCTGCTGGGGGTCCTCCACTACATGCCCTTTGCGGTGCTGGGGACCATGACCGTCCCCGCCATCTTCACCTCCACCGGGGAGCCTATCTCCGCCGTGGCGGGCTTCGTGGCGGCCCTGCTCCTGGGCCTCAAGCGCCGGTCCCTCATCGAGGTGGCTCTCGTTGCCACCGCTGCGGCGTACGTGACCTCCCTGATCCTGCCCCTGTTCTGAAAAACTCAAAAAAACCTCTTGACCCTGACGTAACGTCAGGGTTTATACTATGCACGAAGGGAGGCGATGAAGATGATGACGGTCCATGAGGTGAGCGAGCTCACCGGCGTCAGCGTCCGGGCCCTGCACCACTACGACCAGCTGGGGCTGCTGAAGCCCGCTGAAGTGACTGAGGCAGGGTACCGACTCTACGATGAGGACTCTTTGACGCGGCTCCAAAGCATCCTGCTCTTTCGGGAGCTGCAGTTTCCGCTGAAGGACATCGGGGCCATTTTGGACAGCCCCTCCTTCGACAGGAACAAAGCTCTCGATCAGCAGATACGGCTGCTGGAGCTGCAGAAGGAGCATTTGGACAATCTGATCGATTTAGCGCGAGGCATGAAACTGGTGGGGGTGAAGCGTATGACAGACTTTACGGCATTCGACACGAAAAAGATCGACGACTATGCCCGGGAGGCCAAGGCGTCCTGGGGCCAGACCAAGGAATGGAAGGAATACGAGCAGAAGGCCCAGGGACGGACCCGGGAGGACAACGCCGCCCTGGCCCGGGGCATGATGGACATCTTCGCCGAATTCGGCGCCATCCGGGATACGGACCCCGCCGCGCCGGAGGCCCAGGCCCTGGTACAGAAGCTCCAAAGCTACATCACGGAGCACTACTACACCTGCTCCAACGAGATCCTGCTGAGCCTGTCCAAGATGTACGACGGGGGTGGCACCATGACCGAGAGCATCGACAAAGTGGGCGGCCCCGGCACAGGGGACTTCGCCGCCCGGGCCATCGCCGTCCATTGCAGGCAATAGACCGAGCCTTCCCCTTGAGGGGAAGGGGGACCACCGAAGGTGGTGGATGAGGTGTCTGTCTTGCGTCATGACTGAAAACAAGGTATACTCATCCTATCAACCACAAGGAGGGCGGGTATGCCTCTTTTATTGGTGCGCAACGATATCACCAGGATGACCGTGGACGCCATCGTCAACGCGGCCAATCCTTCCCTGCTGGGGGGCGGCGGGGTGGACGGCGCCATCCACCGGGCCGCGGGGCCGGAGCTGCTGGCGGAATGCCGGACCCTGGGCGGCTGCAAAACCGGGGAGGCCAAGATCACCGGCGCCTACCGCCTCCACGCCAAGTACGTGATCCACACCGTGGGGCCCATCTGGTACGGGGGCAGCCACGGGGAGGAGCATATGCTCCGGTCCTGCTATCGCCGTTCCCTGGAATTGGCGGCGGACCACGGCTGCGAGACCGTGGCCTTTCCCCTGATCTCCAGCGGCGTCTACGGCTACCCCAAGGCCGACGCCTTCCGGGTGGCCACCGAGGCCATTTCGGCCTTCCTGGAAAGCCACGAGCTCACCGTGTACCTGGTCCTGTTCGACCGGGCGGCCTACCTGCTGGGGGACCGGTTCGGGGACGTGCGGGCCTTCATCGACGACGCCTACGCCCAGGCGGAGGAACGGCGGCCCCGGAACCAGGCGAGCTATCGCTGGGAGCGGGAGCCCCGGGCCATGCTGGACGAGGACACCTGCTGCTTCGAGGCGGCCATGGCGCCCAAGCCCGCCGCTGCGCCTCGGAAGAAGCCCAAGCCCCTGGCGAAGGCGGAGAAAGCGGTGGACCCGGATCTGGAAAGCATGCTCCGCCAGCTGGACGAGGGCTTTTCCCGGACGCTGCTGAAGCTCATCGACGAGAGGGGCATGACGGACGTCCAGTGCTACAAGAAGGCCAACATCGACCGGAAGCTGTTCTCCAAGATCCGGTCCGACCCCGCCTACAAACCCTCCAAGACCACCGCCATCGCCCTGGCCCTGGCCCTGGAGCTCTCCCTCCCGGAGACCCAGGCCCTCCTTGGCAGGGCGGGGTACACCCTGTCCCACAGCTTCCTCTTCGACATCATCGTGGAAGCCTGCATCCAAAAGGGTGTGTTCAACGTCTTGGATGTGAACGAACTGCTCTTCTCCTACGATCAGCCTTTGCTTGGCTCCTGATTTCAGGCTGTCGATAAAGGCGCCAGACCATTTGCGACAAGGAATAATAAAGAAAGAGCAGAGGTAGAAAGGACGCATAATGGCGTCCTTTCCCAATTGAACTGTCGCAAATTAGCCGTTTTTCCGGCCCGTCGCATAGCGCACTATAGCTCGGGCACGGACAAAACGGCTTCTGGCACACTTTCTTGACAGCCTGTATTTGTCGCCAGCCGGGCGACCAAAGCTCCAACCAGATAGCCTATACTGTGGTCACAGGGTCGAAAAAGCCCGGTGACCATTTTTGTAAGGAGGACAAGGATATGAAGAAGGGTTTGACGGAACTGGTGTTCATCCTGGACGAGAGCGGCAGCATGAGCGGCATGGAGGCGGACACCATCGGCGGCTTCAACAGCATGATCGACAAGCAGCGCCGGGAGGCGGGGACAGCCTACGTGTCCACGGTGGCCTTTTCGAACGAGAGCCGGGTGATCCACGATCGGGTGGACCTGGATCAGGTGGCGCCCCTGACCCGGCGGGACTATGTCCCCAGCGGCTGCACAGCCCTGCTGGACGCCCTGGGCGGGGCCATTCACCACATCGGGAACGTCCACAAATACGCCCGGCCGGAGGACGTGCCGGAGCACACCATCTTCGTCATCACCACCGACGGCATGGAGAACGCCAGCCGTCGGTACAGCCGCCGGGAGGTGAAGCAGATGGTAGAGCGGCAGAAGGCTCGGTACGGCTGGGAATTCCTGTTCCTTGGGGCCAACATGGACGCCATCGCCGCCGCGGAGGACATCGGCATCCGCCGGGATCGGGCGGTGAAGTACGTGTCCGACCCGGAGGGCACCGAGCTCAACTACCGGGTGGTCAGCGACACCCTCTGCGACCTGCGCATGAGCCGCCCCGTCACCGCCTCCTGGAAAGCCGCCATCGAGGCGGACGAGCAGGCGAGGGGAAATTGACATTTTTATCCAGCATATCCCGGCTGGATCGGGCCACACTACGGATGTCGGCCATGAGCCGAACAATACCGGGAGGTAAAGAGATGTCTTTCTTCGATGAGTTTGAACGCTCCTATACCGGCGACCAGAACAAAAAGGACAAGAAGAGCCGGAACGAGCGCAAGGAACAGGACCGACAGATGGAAACGGAACAGAAGCAGCGTCGGGACAGGAATGATCCCTACTACGACTGATTCGCGACAAGAGAAAGGAGGCCGATGGGCCTCCTTTTTCATGTTATTTAATAATGAGTATCCTCTCCGTCCCGCAAAAGGGCTCGGAAAGCTCCCCGTTCAGCTCCCGGAGGCGGGCCTGGGGGATGCCGAAGCGCTTGCCCACGGTAAACAGGTTTTCCGCCGGGTCCGGGGCGTAGATGAGGATGCCGCGGCCCGGCTGGGTGCCCGGCCCGGCCAAGAGGTCGTCGGTGTAGCCGATGGGGGTCTCGGCGTACTGCTCCCCGGAGAAGAGGAGCTCCACCCGGGCTTGCAGCACCCGCCCCCGGCCCGTGACCGTGGAGAAGGCCGCCGCGGACAGGGGCAGCACCAGGGCCCCCTGGCCCGGCAGGGTCAGGGAGAAGGGCACCTCCCCCGTGAAGCTGTGCAACAGCCCGCTGTCGCACCGGTACACCGTGGTCACCAG
>CACXNN010000060.1 GCA_902768995.1 uncultured Eubacteriales bacterium
GATGACGGTACCGGTGACGATCTGGCCGGGGCGGATCCGGCGGATGGAGCTGTCGATGGCCTGCTGGAAGTCCTCAGCGGCGTCCTTCACGGGGGCGGCTGCTTCCTTCACTTCTTCCACGACGGCTGCCACGGTCTCTTCTGCCTTAGCGGCCGCTTCCTCGGCGACCTGCTCAACGGCTTCTTCTGCCTTCTCGATGACTTCCTCAGCCTTCTCCACGGCAGCGACAACGGGTTCTTCGGCCGCGACTACAGCTTCTTCAACGGCCTTTTCAGTGGTTTCGGCGACAACCTCGGCGGGAGCTTCCGCTTCATTGGTCTCAATCGTCGTCTTTTCGAGTTCGCTCATTCCTTGTATAACCTCCCTAATCATGGGGTCTGGCGTCGATGCGCCTGTGACCAACCCTATTATATCATCCAATTTGAATAATTCAAGAGGAATTTTGCCGATATTTTCTATGATTTTGGTGTCCGCACAGTGCATTTTGCACAAATTCGCCAGGGCGAGGGTGTTGGCGCTGCCGGCGGAACCCAGCACCAGCATCTTGGTGCAGCGCCTGGAAAGGGCCTCCGCCTCCTCCTGTCGGGTGCGGGTGGTGCGGCAGATGGTGTTGTGGACCACCAGATCCGGGACGCGCCGCCGAAGCACGTCTACGATCTCCTCGAAGGTCTTCTCGGACAGGGTGGTCTGGGCCACCAGGCAGCCCTTTTCGCCGGCGGCCGCCGCCTCCGCCTCCGCCGCGCTCTCCAGGATGACGGCCTTGCCGTCCGCCCAGCCGGCGGTGCCGATGACCTCGGGATGGGTCCGTTTCCCTGCGATGTAGACGGGTACGCCCGATTGGACCGCCGCCCGGACGATGGGATGGATCCGCTCCACGAAGGGGCAGGTGGCGTCCACGGTGCGGATGCCCCGTCGCTCACATTCGTTATACAGGGACGGTGGCGCGCCGTGGGCCCGGACGATCAGGGTGTCCCCCGCTGCAAGGCCCTCCAGGCTGTCCACGGGCAGGATGCCCTCGGCCATAAGGTCGTTTACCACGCCCTCGTTGTGGATCAGCTTCCCCCAGGTGTACACCCGGCCCCGCTCCCGGGCCTCCCGCCGGGCCATATCCACCGCCCGGCGCACGCCGAAGCAGAACCCGGCGTTCTTCGCCACGACGACCCTCATACCTTCCGCCTCTGCCGGGGGGGCATCAGCTCCTCCGTCTCCACCCGGAGGGTGTTGAGGGTGTCCACGATCCTATCGGCCAAAGCGTCCACCGGCTTCTGGCCGGGGCACTCCGCTTTCACCTGCTCGGGGATGATCCGCTCCCCCACCACCATCCGAAACTTCAACCGCTTCCAGCTCAGGGGGTCCATGTAGACGGGGATGATGGGCACGTTGGCCCTAAGGGCGATGAAGGCGGCTCCCTTCTCGAAGGCGTCCATCTCCGTGTACACCGGGGACCGATGGCCCTCGGGGAAGATGCCGAAGGCGTACCCCTCGTTGAGCAGGGCGATGGCCCGCTTCACCGGCCCCAGATGGGACCCGCCGCCCTCCCCCGCCGGGAGCATGTTGAGGCTCCGGAAGAAGGCGTTGGGCAGGGGCTTCACGAACAGCTTCTCCAGGGCCATGAACCGGATACCCCGGGGGCTCATGGCGGCGAGGGCCACCGCGTCCGCCAGGGAGAAGTGATTGCACAGGTACATGACCGGTCCCTTGGACCTGAGCCCCTTCCAGTTCACCACCCTGGGCCGGAAGATGAGGCAGAAGAAGGGCACGATGATGATCTTGCCGAACCAATACAGCATCTACTTCGCCTCCAATGCGGTGAGGACCGCTTCCACGGCCTCGTCGATGGTCATGTGGGTGGTGTCGATGAGCACGGCGTCCTCCGCCTGCTTCAGGGGGGCGTAGTCCCGGTGGCTGTCCTGATAGTCCCGGGCCAGGATGTCCTTCAATATGAGCTCATAGTCCGGCGTCTCCCCCTTCTCCTCCAGCTGCCGGACCCGGCGCAGGGCCCGCTCCTCGGCGGTGGCGGTGACGTAAAACTTGTAGGGTGTCTCGGGGATCACGAAGGTGCCGATCTCCCGGCCGTCCAGGACCGCGTGGGTCACGTGGGCGATGTCCCGCTGCATGCCCGCCAGCTTGTCCCGGACGCAGCGGAGCTTGCTGATGAGGGACGCGCCCTTGCCGATCTCCTCCTCCCGGAGACGGCCCGTCACGTCCTCGCCGTTGACCAAAACATGCTGGCCGTCCGGTTCATAGACCACCTTGATGTCCGTCCGGTTCAAAAGCTCGTCCACCTTTTCAGCGTCCGTCAGGGACACGCCCTCGGAAAGGGCTGAGAGGGCCATGGCCCGGTACATGGCGCCGGTGTCGAGATACGGGAGCCCCAGGCGCTTTGCGATGATCTTGGCGATGGTGCTCTTCCCCGCCCCGGCGGGTCCGTCCAGGGCGATGCCGTTGGTAAAGTTCATATGCTGCCTCCTGCCAATGCGCCTGTGGACCAGGCGATCTGTAAGTTGAAGCCGCCGGTGAAGGCGTCCACGTCCAATATCTCTCCGGCAGCTTGGATTCCAGGGTGGAGGGCTTGACCTCCTTCACGCTGACCCCGCCCCGGGTGATCACGGCCTCGGAGAAGGGCCGGGCCCCCTTCACGGTCAGGGGCATGCCCTTCAACGCGCTGACCAGGGCCTGCCGCTGCTCCTTGGTGAAGGAGGAAGCGGGAGCCCAGGGCTGGATGCGGGCCTGGTCGAAGACCGCGTCCAGAAGCCTTGTGGGCAGCACGCCGGAGAAGGCCCCGCCCACGGCCTTTTTGGGGTTCTCCTGCACCAGGCGCTGGAGCCGGGCGTGGAGCTCCTCCTCCGGGATGGCGGGCTTCAGGTCGATGGAAAGCGCCGTCCCCGCCGGGTCCTCGGCGATATAGGCGGAACAGGTGAGCACCAACGGGCCCGACACGCCGAAGTGGGTGAGCAGCATCTCTCCCTGCTCGGTATAAATGGTCTTGCCGCCCTTCTTCGCCGTGAGCCGCACGTTCTTCAGGGTGATGCCGGACAGGGCGAAGGGCCAGCTTTCCACGGTCTCCAAAGGTACCAACGAAGGGTACAGCGGCGTCACCGTATGCCCCAGGGTCTTCGCCATCTCGAACCCCGCCCCCGTGGAGCCGGTGGACGGGTAGCTCAATCCCCCGGTGGTCAAAATCACCCGATCGAAGGGCTCCCGGCCCCGGTCCGTGCGGACGCCCCACAGGGTCCCGTCCTCGGTCAAAATCTCCCGCACGTCCGTGTTCAGGCGGATATTGACCCCGGCGACCTTCAGGGCCCTATCGAGGGCCTTCTGCACGTCGCTGGACTTGTCCGACGCAGGGAACACCCGCTGGCCTCGCTCCACCTTCACCGGGCAGCCGTTCCTTTCCAGAAAGGCCATCATGTCCCGTTCGTTGAAGGCGGCGTAGGCGCTGTAGAGGAAGCGGGGGTTGCGGATCACGCTCGAGAAAAACCCGTCCCGCCCCCCGTCGTTGGTCACGTTGCAGCGGCCCTTGCCGGTGATGTACAGTTTCTTGCCCAGCTTCTCGTTCTTTTCCAGGAGGGTGACCCTGTGGCCATTTTGGGCCGCCGCGACGGCCGCCATCTGGCCCGCCGCCCCGCCGCCGACGACCCCTACGGAAAGGCTCATTTCCCGTCCCCTCCGTCGGTGAGATACACCTGATCCCGGTTCCACACGTTTTCCAGCTCCCGAAGGTGCTCCTGGACCTCCTTCTCGCTCTGGAGGCCGGCGGCCACGATGATGGCGTTGATGACCGAAAGGGGCGCGGTCAGGGAGTCGGCGAAGGAGGCCATGTCGGATTTAGCGAGCAGCACCACGTCCGCCATGGCGCCGATGGGCGAATCCAGCTTATCCGTCAGGGCGATGGTCTTGGCCCCCCGGGACTTGGCGTAGGCCATAGCCTCGGCGGTGCGGGTGCTGTACCGGGGGAAGCTGATGCAGATGAAGGCGTCCCGATCGTCCATGCGGACCATGGTCTCCCGCAAATCCTGGATGTTGGCGGAGAAGGTGATCACGTTCCCGCAGATGTAGTCGAGATAGTAGGCGAGGAACATGGCGAGGGGCATGGCGGACCGAAGCCCCAGCACGTAGACCTTCCGGGCCTTCAAAATGGTCTCCACCGCCTCCTCGAACTGCCCTTCGTCCGCCATCTCCATGGTGGTGCGGATGGAGTTCATATCCGTGTTGAGGACGGTCTTGAAAACCTCGTTCTTCTTGATCCCGGAGGCCAGCTGGGCCCGCTGCACGGAGGTCAACCGGCCCAGGACCATCTCCTGCATCCGATCCTGGAGGGCCGGATACCCGTCCAGCCCCAGGGCGTAGGCGAAGCGGACCACGGTGGATTCGGACACGCCCACGGTCTCGCCCAGCTTGGCGGCGGTCATAAAGGCCGCCTGCTCGTAGCTGGCGGTGATGAAGTTGGCGATGCGCTGCTGGCCCTTGGACAGGCCCGGCAGCCGCTTTTGGATCTCGTTCAGCAGATTGTTCATGGTCATATGCCTTTCAATGGTGCCGTTATGGTCTCTTCCTCCGCCCCGGTCAGGGGGACGGCGCAGTCGTAGCCCAGGGCCGTCACGGTGGCGTAGCCCCGTTCCAGCCAGTATTCGTCCGTGTCCCGGAACCCGTCGTCGTTGGGGATGCGGCCGCCGCACTCGTAGTAGATCAGGCGACCGTCCCGTTCCCCTCGCGCCTCGTAGGCCGCCTCGTAGAGCACCTTCCCGAGATGCCCGTAGCGGACCCCCTTCAGCTCGTCGAGGGGCAGGTCCGGCACGTTGACGCTGTAGTAGCAGCCGAAGGGCAGGGGCCTTCGTTTCAGCAGGTCCAACCCCCGCCGCCCCAGCTTGGCCGCCGTCTCGAAGTGGACGAAGGGCCTGTCGTGGCGGCCGTCCAGGGACAGGGCCAGGGCGGGATAGCCGTGGACCGCCGCCTCCTGGGCCGCGCTGCAGGTGCCGGAATAGAGCACGTCCGTGCCCCGGTTGGGCCCCAGGTTGATGCCGGAGATCACCGCGTCGGGCCGGGGGAACAGGCGGCCGAAGCCCAGCCGCGCGCAGTCCACCGGGGTGCCGGACACGGCGTAGGCCGCCACGTCCGGATGGCCCGGGAAGGTATAGGGCGTGGCGTACAGCTCCGCCCGGATGGTCATGGACGCGCCGGCGGCGCTGCGCTGCCGGTCCGGGGCGGACACGTACAGGGTGTGATCCCCCGCCAGCTCGCGGATCAGGGCCGCCATGCCCGGGGACGCTATGCCGTCGTCGTTGGTCAGTAAAAGGTTCATGGTCCTCTCCTGTATGCTATGGCTTATGTTACTCCAAGTGGGCCCAAAATGCAAGAGCGAAAGGGCCGGGCTGCAAAATCATTTTGGATTTTCCAGGATTTGACCGCTTTTATCGGAGAAACAGGGTCGCAAGATGCAGGAGCCCATGCAAAACGGCCCCCGCCGCCCAGGCGATCAGCACCTGCCGCAGGATCAGCCGCCCCGTCTCCCGGCCCCCCAGCTCCCCCCGCACGGTCATCAGGGTGCCCAGGCACGGCGGCAGCAGCAGCGCCACCACGCCCAGGACCAAAGCCTGCTGCCAGGTGAGGGTGAGGCCGTCGCTCATAAACAGGGCCGCCGTGGAGGCCATGGTCTCCTTGGCCGCCGCCCCGGAGAGAAGGATCACCCCCGCCCGCCAGTCGTTGAGGCCCAGGGGCTTCAGCAGAGGCAGCAGGAGCCGCCCCAAGGCGGAGAGCAGCGTCTCCTCCCCCGCCATAGCCGGATGGAAGGCGGTGTTCACATGGGCCGCGCACCATAGGAGGAAGGCCGTGGGCAGCAGGATCAGCCCCGCCCGCCGCAGGAAGTGGTCCACATGCTTCTCCGTTTCCCGGAGGACACTCGCTAAGCGCGGGAGCCGGAGGGGCGGCAGCTCCAGGTAGAAGGCGCCAGCTGATTTGGCCGGAACTAAGAGGCCGTAAACCATGCCGATCAGTATGCTGAGACCGTAGAACAGCAGGACGCCCCGGGCGGGCCGATCCCGGAACAGCATGCCCCCCAACAGCAGCAAAAAGGGCAGCCGGGCCGAGCAGGGCACGAAGGGCATCAGCTGCACCGTGCGCCGCCGCAGACCGTTTTCCGGCAGGGTACGGGTGGCCATGACGGCGGGCACCGAGCACCCGAAGCCCAGCAGCAGCGGCACGGCGCAGCGGCCGTCCAGCCCCAGCTTTTTCAGCCACCCGTCCAGCAGAAACGCTGCCCGGGGCAGGTACCCCACGTCCTCCAAAAGGGTCAGGAGCAGAGACAGGACCGTGATGATGGGCAGGAAGGACAGCACGTACCCAGCGCTGCCCAGTAGCCCCTTCGTCACCGGAGGCAGGTCCAGGGCCGTGCCCGACAGCCGGTCCCGGGCCCAGGCTGTCAGCATCTCCATGCCGCCGCTGAGCCAGGGCCCCACCCACTGGAAGGTGATGAGGAACACCAGCCCCAGGATCAGGGCGAACAGGGGCAGGCCCCACAGGGGATGCAGCAGCAGTTTATCCGCCCCCTGCCGCCGGACGCCGCCCTGTCCGACCACCGCCCGGCCCATGTCTCGGGCCAGGTGAAAGAGCCCCTGCTGATCGCCGGGCACGGGAAGGCTCGATACCCGCCCCACCAGGGGAAAGTCCAGCCCCTCCCCCGTCCGGGCGCTGATGGGCCACACGGGCACCCCCAGCCGCCGGGACAGCTCCCCATGGTCCATGCGGATGCCCTTCTTTCGGGCCTCGTCCGCCATGTTGAGGAGCACCGTCACGGGCCGCCCCAGGCTCAAAAGCTGGATCGTCAGGGTCAGCCCCCGTACCAGGGCGGTGCTGTCGACGACGTTCAATATGAGGTCCGGGGCCTCGCTTTCTATCGCCTGTCGGGCCGCCGCCTCGTCCGCCCCGCCGCCGGTGAAGCTGTAGAGTCCCGGCAGGTCCACCAACTCCGCCCCCGTCCCCTTCATCCGGCCCCGGGCGCATGTCACCGTGACCCCCGCCCGGTTGCCCGTGTGCTCCTGCCGCCCCGTGAGCCGGTTGAACAGGGTGGTCTTGCCGCAGTTGGGCTGCCCCACCAAAAGTACCCGCATGAAAAAAGCCCTCCCCTTTGGGGAAAGGCTATGAACTCATCAGGTTTTCTATGCTTATTCGACTTTTATACAATAAATTTTTGGACTTGTTTCCGTGCCGTCCGCCCCCTTGCCCGTGGTCCCCACCACGAAGTAGTTGCCGAAGGCCGCGGGGGTGGAGTCGATCCGGCCGCCCAAATCCAACGAGGAGCAGAGGGCCATGCCGCCGGTAGCCGCGTCGTACAGGTTCACCTTCCCGGACCTATCGCAGGCGATCAGGTACCCGTCCCCCCGGTCCGTGTAGACCACCAGGGGCGAGGACACGTAGTCGGCGCTGCCGTCGGTCTCGATGGACCAGACCACGGTGCCGTCGGCCTTGTCGAATGCCACCAGCCGCCCGCCGTAGGTGTAGGAGCTGACCGCGCCGCTTTCGTCCACCACGGGGATGCCCGCCCCGGAAAAGGCGCAGATCAAGAGGTTGCTGATGTTCCCCCGGCCTACGTGGGGCGTGGCTCGGCAGCCGCTCTTATAGGACCCGTTGCCCACGTAGGAGATGCGGTCCTTGGACCAGACCACCTGCCCCGTGAGGGCGTTGATCTTCTTCATGGTGGCGTAACCCCAGCCCGCGGGCAGGTCCGACGCCTGGACGTTGGTCTGGCTGGCGGTGTAGACGTACAGGGTCCCCGCCGCCCCGTCCTCCTCCAGCACCGGCGAAGCGTCCGTATCGCCCCCCAGGTCCACGGCGTAGAGGAGCTTCAGGGTGTCGGTGTCGATGCACTGCAGGTGCCCGCCGTTGTCGTTGATGAACAGGTAGTTGCGGAACACGGCGGGCGAGGATTCGAAGCCGTACCAGCGCTTGCCCGCGTTGTCGTTGGCGTTGTAGTTGGTGCCGGTGTAGCGATACTTCACCCGGTCCCCGGGGGTGATGGAGATGGTGCCCTTCTCCGGGTCGTACTTGGTCCTGAGGGTGACGAAGTAGATGACGCCGCCCTCGCTGGGCTGGATCAGGGTGTCGTTGATGATGAGGGGGCTCGAATCGAAGGCGTTCCACTTGTTCCGGTAGGCGAAGTAATCCCGGCCGCCGAATTCGTACTCCACCTTGTTGGAGATCAGGTTGATGGCGTAGTAGTAGCTGACCTCGGTGCCCCGGGCGTTCTTCTTCATGAGGCCCGCGCCCACGTAGAGCATGGGCCGCCCCTCCGGGTCCAGGGAGGCGGTGCCGAACAGGGAGATGCCCACGGGGATGGGCTGCCGGGTCTGGCCGCCGGAGAGCAGGTCGAAGAAGTAGATGTTGCCGTCGGCGGAGGGATAGATGACCTCGATGAAGTCCTCCGTGTTCTTATATACGTCGCTGACGCCCAGGGTGGGCAGCACCTCCGGCTTCCACTTGACCAGCAGGGGCTGGCCGGTCCAGGAGGTGCCGGCGTACTCCCCCAACTTCCCCACGATGGCCTGCCAGGTGATCTGCATGGACTTCAGGGTGACGGTGGCCGTGCCGAAGGCGAAGCTGTCCCGATAGGGGCCGCTGCCGAAGGTGATGACGCCGGTCATGTCCGTATAGGCGTCCTTGTTGATGAGGGCCAGCCCCATCTCCCGGGGCGCAGCGTCCCGGATCTTGTCCTCGTTGTTCACCCGGACGGCGGACTCCAGGCCGTCCTTCTCGCTGCCGGTGACGGGATACTTCGCGTCCATGCTCAGCCGCTGCTTGCGGGCCACGGCGGAGGTCTGCCCCGGGGTGCCGTCCTGGCTGCCCGCCTCGGGGGAGGCGCTGGCGCTGACGGGGAGGTTGAGCTCGCTCTGCTTCTTGCGCTCCTCGAAGTAGTCCACAGCGGCGGAGGAAAGCAGCACGATGCCCACCACCAGCGCTACGGACAGCGCCAGGAACAAAAAGAACCTCGGTTGAAACGTGCGGCGGGTCTTGCGGCGGTTCATACCCTTCCTCCCATACTTTTGTGACAGTATCATACATCATTCCACAGTTTTATTGCAATACCGCCCCGCCCCGTCCCTTGAAAACGTTCTGTGAATAACGAAAAAGAGGAGCCCGTTCAGGCTCCCCTTAAAGTGATCCGGATCATGTGTCGGCGCGGCTTTCTTCGCGCAGGATATAGCGCAGGACGCTGTCAACGCCGTTTTGATAGTCCTCCAGGGACTGGCCGATCAGGATGTCCGGCATCAGCGCGACCTCGTCGTAACCCGGCCACATATAGAATTGTTTGAGTCTTGCCATG
>CACXNN010000061.1 GCA_902768995.1 uncultured Eubacteriales bacterium
ACTTCTCCCGCCTGGGGGTACAGCCGGATGTGACGAATGGACAGGGTGCGAAAGAGCAGAGCGGCATCCGCCACCCGCTCCGGGCTGGCCGACACGCCCTTGCGGGTGTACAAGCTTTCGAAAACCTGCAGGATATCGGGCTCGATATGCTCCTTGGGCACGTCGGGGAGCCGGGCCGCGCATCGGTCGATCTCCTCCGCCACGGCTTCCTGATACACCCGGTGCAGCTCCTTCTGGCCGTAAGCCGCCCCCTGTAGAGATAGAAACAGAGCCATGAGCCGCCACAGGAAGGGCATGGATTCGTCAGTGCGGATATCCACCAGCGTTCCGTAGAGGTCAAAGATATAGGTTTCAATCATGGCTGAGAAACGCGGACGATCTCCAGCTTCTTGCGGGGGATGATCCGAGGCTTGGCCTTCGTTTCGATCACCCGGGGCTGCTTGCTGCCGCTCTCATGGGCGGCGGCCTCGGTACGTCCTGCCGACTGCTCCGCCGGGGCAGGCTCCGCCGCCTGACCCTCATGGACCGGCGCGAAGGGCATGGTGTCGTCCGAGGACATCATGACCGGCCGTGTATGGGTTTTATGGGTGGGCACCGCCGTGATCTCCCCCGTCCGACGGTCCGGCTTGACCCCCGTGGTCTGGGCGGGTGCCAGGGTCCTGGCGGCCGTGTTAGATACGATCGTCACGGATGAAACAGCTTTAGCGGGTTCCTCCTCCTGCCCCACGGCGGGCATCCGATCCGTCCGATCCATATACCGGAGCTTGGCGGGCTGCAGATACCCGAACTGATCGTGGACCGCGTCGCCCCCTGCCTTGACCGGTATGGGGCCGGTGGGCGTCTTGCGGGGGCCGAAGGGGCGGAGGGCGGATTCCTTGGGGAGCCAGCGCCGCACGTTCAGCTCCGCCACATGGAAGATGACGGCAAGGAGCAGGAACACCAGCAGCAGGGCGAACACGATCAGGGACACCATTCGAAAGAGCCGGATGTACAGCTCCGTGTCGTAGATGGTACCCGTCACGTCCACCCGCTCCCCCGGCTGGATGGGCGGCAGGCTGGTGGGCTTGGGCGCCGTCAAGGGGGAAAGGTCCAGCGTCATGGGGACCGAAGCGTACTGGTTCTGGGCCGGGTCCATGGCGGTCAGCACGAATGTCAACGACCGGGTGCCGGCGGGGACCACGAACTCCTTTTCGAAGGTCGTGGCGCCGGTTGCCAAAAAGTCGTATTCGTTGACCACTCCTTTGAAATAGTCGCCCTCAGTGACCACAGCGTTTCGGATGGGGACCTTGGAATCGTTGCGTATCTCGAACAGCACCTTCATCCGGTTGGACCCGTCGTCGTTCTGCACGGAATCCTCCAGGGTGACGGACAACTTCAGACGCACCTGATCGGAATCCACGAAGGGCAGGACCTCATAGGCGGAGGGGCTCTTGACGGAAAAGGTGCCGCCCACGCAGTCCACGCCGGTGGCTTCGAAGGAGATATAGCGGACGGACCCCGAGGAAACGGCTGACGGCACCGTGCAGGAAACGGTCTTCTCCTCCTTGGCGTCCAGGGCGATCCCGTCCTCGATCAAGGTGCCGATCTCGTCCGTCAGCCGGATATCGGTCATGGGATGGGTGCCGTCGTTGATGAGCGTGATCCGAAACAGGGTGCCCTCAGCGGTGGCGGGATACTTCTCCACCACCATGGAAAGATCCACCTGCACGTACTCCACGGTCACCGTCTGGGATGCAGACGATTTGGATTCCACGCCCCGCACCGTGTACTGGGCCGTTGGGTTCAGCTCCAGGGCGCTGTTCCCCATGGTGAAGGTGGCCTTGGCCTCCATCTTTTCCCCGGCGTTCAGGCTGTTCTTGGGCAGCGTCACGCTGGTCTGAGAGATGCCCATATCCTGCAGCGTCAGGTTGGTCATGTCGAACTTGGTGTCGTTCACGAGGGTATAGGTCACCGTGACGGGATCCCCTTCCCTTGCCAGCAGCACGTCCGGCTCCATGCTCACCCCCATGACGGGCTCTATAAACCGTTCGATGCGGATGGGGATAGACAGGACGTGATCCGTGAGGATGGGCTCCTCGTGGGCCTCGTCCTCCTCTGCGAAGGATACGGTCTGCCAGGTCAGCTGGAAGGACAGCTCCCGGTCGAATTCGTCCTCCTCGATGCGCACCTTCTCCAGGGTGAATTCCAGCACGTCGTTGGCGGAAATGGTGAGGGTGTCCGCTATGAGCTTGGGCTCCTCCAAAAGATCCCCCTGGAGCGTCAGGGCATCGAGGACGTAGTCCTCCTCCAAAGTATTTTTCAGGGTGAAGCGGAAGAAGGTCATGTCCCCGGCCTCGCTGAGCAGGCAGTCCGGGTCCGCTTCCACGGTCAGCGTCAATGGCTCCTCGTTCTCTGCCCACGCTGGAAAGGCCGTCAACAGCAGGACGACCGCCAGCAGCAGCATATAGAATTGGAACCCTTTACCCTTCCTCATGATCCTCCAAAGGTCGATACTCCCGGTCGATGACCTGTCCTGTCAGGGAACCGGCGCTTTGATCGTAAACAGCATCCATAAATGATTTCGTCTTCTCCGCCTCGATGGCAGCGATACAGCGGACCATCTCCCCGTACTCCGGTCCCAGCGTCGCGCCCTGTTTGCGCGCCTCCTGCTGGAACATGGCCCACTGATGGTAGGGAACGTGGAACTCAACGAGATCGCAGGGCGTCATGCGCACGACCCCTGCCGCCCGGATGGCCTCCGAACAGCTCTTGGAATAGGCCCGCACCAGGCCCCCGGTGCCCAGGAGGATGCCGCCGAAATATCGGGTCACCACGCAGAGCACGTCGGTCACGCACGCCCCCCGAAGGGCGTCCATCATGGGCATGCCCGCCGTGCCGCCTGGCTCCCCGTCGTCGGAGAAGCGGGCGATCTCCCCCTTTTTGCCCACCGAGTAGGCGTAGCAATTGTGGGTGGCGTCCCAATACTGCTTGCGGAGGGCCGCCAGCTTTTCCAAGGCTTCGCTCTCCGTGGAGATAGGAAAGCACTGGCCGATGAACCGGGACTTGTTGATCACCAGCTCCACGCTGGCGGGCCCCTTCACGGTGCGATAGGAAGTTCCCTGATCCATTGGCTTTCCCGTTTCGACTCCTTCCCCATATTCGATGTCATAGTAGCAAATCTGCCGCCTAAAAGCAAGTTTCGGCCCGATTTGTTACAAATTGTCCACGGCTTCGCCCAGCAGGAGCCCGATCTCCCGTGCGTAGCCGGAAAGGTCCTCCTGGGGCGTCTCCAGGATCATGGGGAGCTGGGTAAGGGCCGGATGGTTCACTAGCGCCAGCAGGGCGTCGAGGCCGATGCACCCCTTGCCGATGGGGGCGTGGCGGTCTTTGTGACTCTCCAGGGGGAACAGGGAATCGTTGACGTGGAGGGCTTTGAGCCGGTCGAGGCCGATATGCCGGTCGAACTGCTCCAGCACCCCATTGAGATCGTATACGATGTCGTACCCCGCGGCGAACACGTGGCAGGTATCCAGGCACACGCCCACCTTCTCCTGCAGCTCCACCCGGCGAAGTATCTCTCCCATCTCCTCAAAGGTGCCGCCGATCTCGCTCCCCTGCCCCGCCATGGTCTCGATGAGGACGGTAGCGGCCGTATCCGGCTTCAGCAGGGTGTTGAGGAGGGCCGCCGTCTTCTCGATGCCCGCCTCGCTCCCCTGCCCCACGTGGCTGCCGGGATGGAAATTGTAGAGGTTGCCGGGGAACGATCCCATGCGGACCAGATCGTCGCCCATGGCCATGGCGGCGAACTCCTGGACCCTAGGATCGGCGGCGCAGGGGTTCAGGGTATAGGGGGCGTGGGCCACGATGGGCAGCATGTCCCTCTCCCGCAGCAGCGCCATGAGGGCCGCAGCATCCTCCTGGTCCAGGGCCTTCGCCTTGCTGCCCCGAGGGTTGCGAAGAAAGAACTGGAAGGTGTTGGCCCGGATGCTCAATGCGTCCTGGCCCATGCGCAGCAGCCCCTTGGAGGGGGAAAGATGGCAGCCGATCCGAATCATAGGGTCCTCCTTGAAAAAATGGGCCGCTGCCCTAAAGGCGGCGACCCGTACCCGTTTTATTTCTGCAGCTCCGGCAGCAGAGCCTCGAAGTAGTCCAAGGACTCCGGGTTGCCCAGGGCCTCCCGGTTGGTGATCCTCCGTCCGTTCACCAGGTTGGTCACGGCGGACTCCACCTTCTTCCCGTTGAAGGTCTTAGGGAGGTCCGGCACGGCGTAGATCAGGGCCGGCACGTGCCGGGGGGACGCCTTGGTCCTAAGGTCCTTCTTGATCCGCTTCTTCAGCTCCTCGGTGAGCTCGGCTCCGGGGGCAAGCTGTACGAAGAGCAGGATCCGCTGGTCGTCGTGGTACATCTGCCCGATGGCCAGGCTGTCCTGGACCTCCGGGAGCTTCTCCACGATATTGTAGATCTCTGCGGTGCCGATGCGCACGCCGGAGGGCTTCAGCACGGAGTCGGACCGGCCGAAGTAGGTGACGCCGCCGGTCTCGCTGTTGAACTGGACGTAGTCCCCGTGGTGCCAGATGCCGGGGTACACCCGGAAGTAGGCGTTCATGTACCGCTCGCCGTCGGGATCATTGGCGAACCATATGGGCATGCTGGGCTCCGGGATCTCGCAGACCAGCTCGCCCTGCGTGTCCCGGACAGGCTTGCCGTTCTCGTCGTAGCATTCGATCTTCATGCCCAGGCCCGGGGCCTGCAGCTCGCCCACGTACACGGGGCTCAGCAGGTTCCCGATGCAGAAGCAGCCGTTGATGTCCGTGCCGCCGGCGATGGAGTTGAAATGCAGGTCCTGCTTGATCTCCCGATACACGAATCGGAACCCCTCCTCGCTGAGGGCGGAGCCGGTCTGGGAAATCATGCGAAGCTTCCGTAGGTCCGCATGCTCCCTGGGGTTGAAGCCCGCAGCCATCAGGGCGTGGATATAGCTGGCGGAGAGGCCGAAGACGGTGACCCCCTCCTCCTCCAGCACCTTCCAGATGGCGTCGAGATCGGGATAGGACGGGTTCCCGTCGTAGAGGACGATGCTGCTGCCCGCCCCCAGGGTGGCAGCCTGCCAGTTCCACATCATCCAGCTGCAGGTGGTGATGTACAGCATCCGGTCCGAGGGCTTCATATCGTGGTGCAGTACCAGCTCCTTCAGCTGGTTGATCAGGAGCCCGCCTACGGACTGGACCATGCACTTGGGCTTGCCGGTGGTGCCGGAGGAGAACATGACCACGGTGGGGTCGTTGAACTCCCGCTGCTCGTACACGAAGGGCTCTGGTACGGCCTTGGCGAGGAAATCCTCGTAGAGCACAGCGTTGGGCACGGTGGCGATATCCTCCGGCTTGCCCGCGTAGTGGACCACCACTACCTTCTTGAGCCCCTCCATGCGGGCCGCCACCTGGGCAGCGTTGGGCAGGGTATCGAATTCCTTGCCCTTGTAGTAGTACCCGTCCGTGGTAAACAGGACTTTGGGGGATACCTGACCCAGCCGGTCGAAGGCGGCGCCGGGGCCGATATCCGTGGCGCAGGAGCACCAGACCCCGCCCACGGCCGCGGTGGCCAGCATGGCGATGATGGTCTCAGGGAGGTTCGGAAGATAGGCGGACACCGCGTCCCCGGCCCCCACGCCCAGCTCCCGGAGGGCCGTAGCCAGGCGGAAGGTCTGCTCCTTCACGTCCTTCCAGGTGAGCACCCGGCGGACCTTGTCCTCGCCCCGGAAGATCAGGCACGCTTCGTCGTTGGCTTCATGGCGCAGCAGGTTCTCCGCATAGTTCAGCCGGCAGCCGGGGAACCACTTGGCTCCGGGGAATCTGTGGATGTCGTCCACGGTCCTCTCGTAGCCCACGGAATGGACGATGTCCAGATACCGGAACAGTATATCCCAAAAGGCCTCCGGCTCGTCCACGGAGAAGCGATAGAGCTCCCTGTAGCTCCGATAGTTCCGGCCCTTCTCCCGGTTCACCAGCTCCATGAAGGCGTACATGTTGGAAGCCTTCTGCACCTCTTCACTGGGGGTCCACAACAGCTCGCGCATAGGTCTCTCCTTCATACAATGATTTGCTATCTGATCTTTTCCAAAAACTTGCTGATGCCCGTGCGGCGCACCTTCATGGCGCCGATAGGACAGAACTCCTGGCAGCAGAAGCAGCGGATGCACTTAGTATAGTCGATGGAAGGTTTCTTATCGATCATGGTGATGGCCTTGGCGGGACAGACCTTCCTGCACTCGCCGCAGCCGATGCAGTCCTCCTTCTTCACCTGGGGTCGGGGCTGGACGGCGGCCTTCATGATGCCGGCCCAAAGCTTGCCCACGATGCCGGAGTATTTATCAGTGAACAGGATGCCCCGTTTCACGCCGATGGTCTCGAAGTCCGGGCAAATGAACTGCTCCCAGCCTTCAGAAACATTCAACTCCGCAACTGTACCGGGGATGAGTCCCCGCTCGTGGGCGGCCATCAGGGTGGGCACATCCTCCCGGGTCATATGGATGAGGGCGGCCAGCACCAGGTCCAGCTTGTGGGGCGATTGTGAGGCCGCCAGAAGCCCCATTTTCCGGGGTTTGCCCATGGAGGGGCCGTTGCCTTCCATGGCCATGATCCCGTCGCAAATGGTCAATACGGGCTTGAAATAGGCGTTTATGTCCACCAGCATCCGGGAGAAATCCGTGGGGTTGGGATAGCGATAGTGATACTCCGGCTTGTCCGTGCCGGGGATGGCCCCGAACATGTTCTTGCAGCCGCCGGTGAGGCCCATCATGCCGTGGGTCTTCAGCTTGCAGAAG
>CACXNN010000062.1 GCA_902768995.1 uncultured Eubacteriales bacterium
CTTCGTCGCTTCTGCGTCCCTTCTCCATCGTCACTCCTTGGCCTGTTCCTGTCGCCGCTTCTCGAACAGCAGGATGCCCGCGGCCACCCCCGCGTTCAGAGAGTCCACGTGCCCCTGCATGGGGATGGACACCAGATAGTCGCACCGCTCCTTCACCAGCCGGGAAAGGCCCTCGCCCTCGTTTCCGATGACCAGGGCGAAGGCGCCGGTCATGTCCTGCTTGTACATGCTCTCCCCCGCCATGTCGGCCCCGGCGATCCAGAGCCCCGCAGCCTTCAGCTCCTCCAATGCGGCGGAGATGTTCACCACCCGGGCGATCAGCATGTGCTCGCTGGCCCCGGCGCTGGATTTCACGGCGGCGGCGGTGACAGGCGCGCTCCTGTGCTTGCCCAGAATGATCCCGTGAGCCCCGGCGCAGTCAGCGCTGCGGATGATGGAGCCCAGGTTGTGGGGGTCCTCCACCCCGTCCAGCACCACCACGAAGGGCTTCTCCCCCTTCTCAGCGGCCAGGGCCAGGATGTCGCTGATCTCGCAGTATTCCACGCCCGCGGTGTAGGCCACGATCCCCTGATGGTTGGCGGTCTTGCCGCCGTGGCCGAAGGGCAGGCACACCTCGTCCAGCTTCTTGCGGTTCACCTCGTGAACGATGATCCGGGCGTCCTTAGCCAGGGCCACGATCTCCCGCAATGACCCGTCGGGCTCGGTCTGGACCAAAATTTTGTCGATGCTGCGGCCCGCCTTCACCGCCTCCTTCACCGCGTTGCGGCCGAAGATCAAAAAGGGCAGCTCGTCCGGCTCCTTCTCCTCCAGCTGCACGGAGGCGGGGGTCATGAGCTTGCCGGCCTTCTCCCGGCGGGGCTTGTCGTTCCCGTAGGCGTAGGGCTTGCCGCCCTTCTCCGGCCGCGAGGCGCGTAAGCCGTTCCCCTGATCGCGGTCGAAGCCCTCCCGGCGGTCGCCGCCATATCTCTGGCGGCCCCGGCCGCCCTCGTCTGCGCTCTTTCTGAATGCCATGTTCACTCTTCCTTTCCTGCTTCTTCGTTGACTTGCACGGCCACCGCCATGAGCTCGTCCACCCGTTCCTCCCGGCCCAGGACCCACAGGTGCCCCAGCAGGGTCTCCAGGCCCGTGGCCACCCGGTAGTCCATCACGTTGGCGTTTTTGGGCACGGTGCCGCTGTGGGCGTTCCGGCCCCGGCGATAGATGGCCAATTCCTCCTCCGTGAGCAGGGGCTCCAGGGCGAAGAAGGCCCGGGCCTGCCCCTGGGCGCAGACCATTCTGGCCGACAGGAGATGGAGGTTGTGAACCGTTTCAGGGTGGGTGTGGATGAGATAAGCCCGGACGTAGAGGTCGTAGACCGTGTCCCCCACGTACGCCAGGTTCAATGCCGGTATCTGCCGAGGGTCCTCCACCGGGTAGCGGAGGGCCCGGCTCATGCGCTGCTGAGCGTTCAGTTCCATGCGGGTATGATGTCCTCCCCGTTCGCTTCCCCCGGCGTGGGGCGGATGGCGTAGCCCCAGCTGCCGTCGGCCGCCCGGGCGTAGGACACGTCCGGCTCCAGGGCGGGGACCTCCACGCTGTCCAAAAGGTTGTAGTTGGCGTCCACCAGCAGCAGGGATTCCCCGTAACGGCTGAGGCCAAAGCCGGTGCAGAGGGGATCGGCGTCCGCCGCCTCGCTGCCGCCGGTGAAATAGACCAGCAGATACTCCCCCGCCTCCAGCGTCACGTCGGGGAGCCTGTACTTGTAGCTTTGCTTGGGGTTGTCGGTGAGGCCGTAGTCCTTCAGGTTCAGGTCCCGGTTGGAGCCGTTGTAGAGCTCCACCCAGTCGGGCGTATCCAATGTCTCGGACACCAGGGACTCGTGGTTGGCGGTGCAGATCTCGTTGAGGATCAGGGTGCCGCCGGAAGGGCCCTCCGCCAGATATCGCCAGAGGAAGAAGCCCACGCCGCCTATGAGCAGGAAGGTGATCAACAGCCCCAGGGGGAGCTTTAGATCCGGCCCCCGGCGGCGGCCGCTGAATTCCTCCTCGAAGGAGGGCACGTCTGCCGGCGCGCCTTCGCTCTCCTCGGGAGAAAGCAGCTGTATATCGTTGGTTTCGTTGCGTTCCATGGAGGTAAGTATATCATGGATCGGCGGGATTGGGAACAGCTCCGCCGCATATTTTTTCAGGGAGAAGCAGGAAAAACTTGCGCGGCAGGCCGTAAACCGCTATAATGTTTTATAATATGGGGGGAAAGGAGGTCCAGCATCCATGATCAAGACCGCGAAATTCGGCGGCTCGTCCCTGAGCGACGCCGGTCAGTTCCAAAAGGTGGCCGCCATCGTCCGGGGGGACCCGGCGCGCCGGTTCGTGGTGGTCAGCGCCCCGGGCAAGCGCTTCTCCGGGGACGACAAGATCACGGACCTGCTCTATCGCTGTGCCGCTTTGGCTGGCCGGCGGGAGGATTTCTCCGCCCCCTTCGGCCAGATCCGGGACCGGTATCTGTCCATCGAGCGGGATCTCGGGTTGGAGCAGGCCCACATGGGCCCCGCCTTGGACGAGATCGAGGCAGCCTTGCGCACCGGCCGGGCCAGCCGGGACTTCGTGGCCAGCCGGGGCGAATACCTCTGCGCCAGGCTCATGGGGGCGTATCTGGGCGCGCCCATGGTGGACGCCGCCCAGCTCATCCGCTTCAAGGAGGACGGGACGCTGGACATGGAGCGGACGGCCTGCTACTGCGCGCCGTTGAAGGACCTGCCCCTGGCCGTGATCCCCGGCTTCTATGGGACCATGCCCGACGGGTCCATCCGCACCTTCTCCCGGGGCGGCTCCGACATCACCGGGGCTATCATCGCCCGGGCGGTGGGCGCCAGCGAGTACGAGAACTGGACGGACGTGGACGGGTTCATGATGGCCGACCCACGGATCGTGCCGGAGGCCCGGGTCATGCACGCCGTGTCCTATACGGAGCTGCGGGAGCTCAGCTACATGGGCGCCTCCGTGCTCCACGAGGAAAGCATCTTCCCCGTGCGGGAAGCCCGCATCCCCATCCACGTGCGCAACACCAACCATCCCGAGGCCGGGGGCACCTGGATCGTCAACGAGGGCACCCTCATGAAGGAGCATCGCCACGGCCTGGTGGCGGGCATCTCGGGGCGCAAGGGGTTCACCATGATCACCCTCACCAAGGAAAACCTGCACAAGCAGGTGGGGTTTGGGTACGGGCTGCTGAAGATACTGGACCGGCACGACATCAGCTTCGAGAGCATGCCCTGCGGCATCGACAATTTGACCGTGGTCCTGAACGACGCGGACATAAAGGGCAAGATGGACCAGCTGTACCACGAGATCCGGACGGAGCTGAAGCCGGACACCGTGGAGATCGCCAGCTCCATCGCCCTCATCGCCACCGTGGGCCATGGCATGGCACGGACTTTGGGCGTGGCCGCCCGGCTGTTCACGGCCCTGTCTGAGGCGGGGGTCAGCTCCCGGATCATCGACCAGAGCCCCAAGGAGATGAACCTGATCGTGGGCGTGGACCAGCGGGACTTCGAAACGGCGGTCCGGGCCATCTACCGGGCGTTCTGTCAGTAGACGGTTTTGGTTTTTTCTTTTGCCGCTTTTTCTCTTTAGGCTAAAGAGAAAAAGCGGCGGAAAAAGAGAAATGCAAGAAGGAGTATAGCTTTTCTCCCTAAAGCTACACTCCTTCTTTAAGTTCTTTTTGGTCCTTTTTCTTACAAGAAAAAGGATCAGGCTTTCAATAAACACCTTACCCCATACACCAGCAGAGCCGCTTGGTGCGGTCCACGGTCATGCCCAGGTTGGCCTGGAGGGAGAAGGACTTCTCGTTGTCGCAGAACACCTGGCCATAGGGGGTCCAGCCCCGATCCAGGCAGAAGTTGATGAAGAACTTCTCGATGGCTCGGCCGATCCCCAGCTTTCGGTACTCGGGGAACACCTCCAGCAGGCCCATGGACCCGTCGGCGTGGAGGCCCATGAACCCCGCCAGCTTCCCCTCATACTCCGCGGCGAACAGCTCCCCCTTCTCGATGTGCGCCCGGGCCTCCGCTTCGTCCTCGATATCGTAGTGGGCCAGGAACTGGGGCAGCTCCTCCACCCGGAAGGGCCGGATGAGAAGGCCGGGGCAGTCCCAGGCAAGCTTCTCCCCCTTCAGATACGCCACGTTGCAGCAGTAGCCGCTGAGCTGCAGGCCGAATCGCGCCTCCAGCGTCTCGGGGACCCCCGGCCCCCGGGCCACCACGCAGCGGGGATCAGGCCGCCCCACGAAAGCAGCCAGCCCGGCCTCGGGGCTCTCCGCGGTCAGCAGATAGAAGTCCGGCATCTCGCTGCGCCGGACGAGCACCGTGCTCCCCTCGAAGTAGACCACCTGGCCCCGGCCCCGTCGAAGGGCTTCCAGCATGTCCACATGCCATATATACTCCCGCTCCAAAAAGCGGATGGCCGCCTGCTGCCGTTCGCTGTTCATCGCTTCACTCCGCTCAGTTCCTTATAGAAGTGCTGATAATCCTTGTCCCCGTTCCAGTCGCCGCCCCACTTCCAGCCGTGGGCGATGAAGACCTTGTAGCAGTAGTCGCTGTGGTCGATCATATGGGGCCGCTTGTCCTTCCGATCCAGATACTCCCGCGCCTCCTCCGGCGACACCCGGCCCTTGTTCATGTAAGGGTTCTGGAGAGGGTTGATGTCGATGGCCGCCCCGAAGCTGTGCCAGGACAGGTGGGCGGTGCCGGTGACCTGCCGGTAGCAGAAGGCGGAGGTGTTGTTGGCCCGCATGGAGTTGCCGTCATCCCCGGGCTGGCCGAAGTCGTCCACCAGCTTCACGGAGGCCAGGGGGTACTGCTTTTTGTAGAGCTTATAGAAGATGTCGATCACGTCCCCCGCCACCTTCCGATGGACCATCAGCTCCCCCTCCTGCTCCACGCCGTCGAAATCGATGTACAGGATCCGCACGTAGCGCAAATCGTCGTAGCTCACCCGGCAGGGCTCCCCCTCGGCCGGGTAGCTCATGCCCGTGATCCGCGCCTTCAGCTCGTCGGTCAAGGTCACATAGAAGAACCGATCGTCCTTCTTGTGGTTCACCCGCTTCTGGCCCTCGTAGGGGTCCGGGGTGGCCGTGGGCACCGGGGTAGCCGTGGGCACGGGCGTGGGCGTGGGCGTCGGTTCCGGGGTGGGCGCGGGCGTCACGGTGGCCTGGGCTTGCGGCGCGGCGATCACCGCCTCCTGGGCTTTAACAGGGGCGGCGGTGAGGGTGGGCGCAGGGGCGTCCGCAGCCACGGGGGCCGCCTCCACATCGGATGGCGCGCCCTGGCAGCCCATCAGCATCATGACCGACACGGTCGTCAGCATAAGTCGTTTCTTCCACATGGCCCCATTATAGCGTATCTTTTTGGATATGTACACAAAAAGCTCTGGAAATCCTGAAATTGTATGGTATAATGGTCAATACGTAAAAACGAAACAGGAGAATCACATCATGAAAGTCAGCCAACTTTTGGGCGAACGGTACAAGGACCGGGTCGCGGACATCGAGAGCCAGAACCTGATGACCCGGGGCGGATATATGAAGCAGGTGGGCAACGGCATCTATTCCCTGCTGCCCCCCGCTACGCGCATCCAGCGCAAGATCGAGAGGATCCTCCGGGAGGAGATGGATTTGATCGACGGGCAGGAGGTCCTCTTCCCCGTGGCCATGCCCGCCGCCCTCTGGCAGTCCTCCGGCCGCTGGGACAGCATCGGCAGCGAGCTCCTTCGCTTCAAGGATCGGTCCGGGGCGGACATGTGCCTCGGCATGACCCACGAGGAGGCCGCCGTCCACATGGCCAACAACATCGCGGGCACCTACCAGAAGTACCCCTTCATGATCTACCAGATCCAGACCAAGTTCAGGGACGAGCCCCGGGCCCGGGGCGGCCTCATCCGCGTCCGGGAGTTCACCATGAAGGACGCCTACTCCTTCCACACCTCCCAGGCGGACCTGGAGCGGTACTACGACCGGTGCTACCGGGCCTACGAGCGCATCTACGCCCGGGCAGGCATCCCCGAGGTCATCGCCGTCAAGTCCGACTCCGGCATGATGGGCGGCAAGGTGAGCCACGAGTTCATGCTCCTCACCGATATCGGCGAGGACACCCTGGTCATCTGCCCCGAATGCGGCTACCGGGCCAACATGGAGGCGGCGGAATGCATCGTCCGCAACGAGGCGGACGCGGTGCAAAAGCCCCTGGAGACCGTGTACACCGGGGAAGCGAAGACCATCGAAGACGTGTGCACCCTCCTGGGCAGCAAGGCGGAGAAGTCCTGCAAGGCCGTGGTCTACCAGCGCAACGCCGACGACAGCTTCGTGCTCATCTTCACCCGGGGCGACATCGAAGTGAACGAGACCAAGCTGACCAACTACCTGAAGGCGGCCGTCCACCCCGCCGTGGACATCGAGAACGCCAATCTCTGCGCCGGGAACATCGGCCCTGTGGGCCTTGCCACCAAGGCTACGGTCCTCTTTGACCGGTCCCTGGTGGGCGCCACCAACCTCATCTGCGGCGCCAACAAGGAGGCCTACCACCTGACGGGCTTCAACCCCGCCCGGGACCTGCCCGCGGACACCGTATACGTGGATCTGGGCAAGGCTCAGGCCGGCGGCGAATGCCCCAGCTGCCACAAGCACAGCATCCAGATCCGCCGGGGCATCGAGGTGGGCAACATCTTCCAGCTGGGCCGCCGGTACACCGAAGCCATGGGCATGACCTATGACGACGAGAACGGCAACCGGGTGAACCCCATGGCCTCCGTTTGCGAGGAGAAGCACGACCAGTACGGTCCCATCTGGCCCATCACCATCGCCCCCTGGGAGGTGGAGATCTGCGCCCTGAGGGCCGACAACGCCGAGGTGAAGGCCGAGGCTTCCCAGCTCTACGACGCCCTCGATCGGGCCGGGGCCGAGGTGCTTCTGGACGATCGGGCCGTGTCCGCCGGGTTCATGTTCTCCGACGCGGACCTGTTCGGCTGCCCGGTGCGCGTCATCGTCAGCCCCAAGACATTGGGCCGCGGGGTCGTCGAGCTCGCTACCCGGGATAAGAGCGTGAAGGAGGACGTGGCCCTCGCCGACGCGCCCGCCCGGGTCCTGGCCCTCATCCAGGAGCTCAAGGACCAGGTGTGGGCCAAGGTGCCGGAAAGCATCTGACCTGATTTCAACATGGACGGCCCCACGCTCCTGCGGCGTGGGGCTGTGTTTTCCGTTTTTTTACTTTTTTCAGCGGGGAAAAAGGCCCCGGCGGTTTGCTTTTCCCCCGGGTTGCGTGTATACTACAGGATAAATATAGAAGAAGCAAGGAGTTCCCTGTTCCCGTGAAAGATCGCAGTCAGATCTGGAGCATTCCCAACCTGATCAGCCTGTTTCGGCTGCTGCTCATCCCCCTGCTGGTGGCCCTCTATTGGAAGGGCCGGACCCTGGCCGCCCTCATCGTGTTCGGCGTCTCCGCCGCCTCCGACATCCTGGACGGGCAGATCGCCCGCCGGTTCGATATGGTGACGGACCTGGGGAAGATGCTGGACCCTCTGGCGGACAAGCTGACCCAGGGGGCCGCCGCCATCTGCGTGGCCCGGAACCACCCCCAGCTGTTCCTGCTGTTCGGGCTCATGGCCGTGAAGGAGCTGACCCAGGCGTATATCGGCGCCCGGTCTATGAAGCAGACCGGACAGGCCTTCAGCGCCCGGTGGTACGGCAAGGCCTGCACCGTCATCACCACCACCTGCCTCATGATCATGTTCGCCTTCCCCAAGATACCGGAGAGCTGGATCAACGGCATGCTGATCCTGTGCGCCATCGTGATGCTGGTCACGCTGGCCCTCTACGCCAACTACTTTATCAAATCCAGAGCGGCCGCCGTCCCAGGAAAGGAGCAGGCCTCGTGACGGGCGTACAGATGGCCGTGTTCGATCTGGACGGGACGCTCCTTCAGCACGGAGCCCTGACCGGGGAAGCCGTTCGGATGCTACGGACCCTGCGCAAAAACGGCGTCCGGGTGGTCATCGCCACGGGGCGGCACCGGGGCACCGTGCCCCTGCGGCTGAAAAGCCCCCGGCTGGTGGATTACCTCATCTGCTCCAACGGGGCCCTGGTGGCCCCGGCCGGCGGGTCGCCCCTGCAGGAGAAGACCCTGTCCGGGGCGGAGCTGAAGGCGTTGATGGACCTGGGGGACCGGTTCGGCTGCCGGTATTCCGTGAACATCGGCAGCACCACCTTCCTGTCTCGGCAGGCGCCTTTGCAGCGGCCCAAGACCGACTGGCTCAGCGACACGAAGAAGTACTTTTGGCGATACTACATGTACCCCCTCCACACCCGGACCGTGGAGGGCTGGGGCGACTACCTGGCGCGTCCCGACGCCGGGGCGGAGAAGGTGATCTGTATCCCCGCCCGTGCGGAAGAGGAACGCACATTTCGAGCCCAGGCGGAAGCCGACGGTCGGTTCACCGTCTCGGGCTCCAACCGGATGACGGAGATCACCGTCCGGGGCGTCAGCAAGGGCAGCGCCCTCCGATTCCTGGCGGAACGGCTGAACGTGCCCCAGGAGGCCATCGCGGCCTTCGGCAACGACGACAACGACCTGTCCCTGCGGCCCTATGCGGGCCGGTTCATCGTCCCCCGGGATGCCTCCCCCGCCGCCCTGGCGGCAGCGGATCAGGTGGTAGAGAGCATCCTGGCGGCGGCCCTGGGGCTGTGCATATCTTCCGAAGGAAAAGAGGCGAAGCGGTCATGGTGAAACGTCGGGTACCCATCGCCATCGGCATGGTGGCGCTGACGCTGCTGTGCTGCCTGTGGGGGCCCGTGCCCCGGCTCCTTTTCCTGCTCCTCTGCGGCCTCGCCGCCACCGGGGAGACCTGGGCCATCCTGTCGAAGAAGGGGCCTTGGACCTATGGGGCCCTCCCCCTCCTCTTCGTGCTGGCCTGTGGCACCCTGAGCTTCTTCCATGGGAAGCCGTTCTGGTACGCCGTGGCCTTCTTCGCCGCCGCCCAAATCGTTCTGGCCCTGGGCGCCCTCGCCTACCGGGAGGGGCATGGGCAGGAAGCCCTTCGGGCGCTGACGGTGCTTGTGTATCCGGGGAGCCTGTTCGGACTGCTGCTCTATATGAGCCAGCTGGAGCGCTGGCTCTGGCCTTTCGCCGTGGGGCAGCTCACCGCCTGGATCTGCGACTCGGCGGCCCTGATCGTGGGGAAACAGTGGGGCAAGCATCGCCTGTCCACCCCGGTGAGCCCTCACAAGACCTGGGAGGGGTGCCTGGGCGGCGCCGTGGCGGCCCTGCCCACGGGCCTTTTGTGCTGGGCCCTGTTCCGGGGCGGCTGTCCCCTGTCCCCCTGGGCCTGGATGCTCGTTTGCCTCGTCTGTTCCAGCTGGGGGCAGCTGGGGGATCTGGCCGCTTCGCTGGTGAAGCGGGCCGCCGGGGCCAAGGATTTTTCGAACCTGTTGGGGCCCCACGGCGGGATCATGGACAAGTTCGACAGCATGGTGTTTTCCATCCCTTTGGCCTATCTTTGTTTGAGAATCGCGGGGGTCATGTGATATGAAGAAAAAGCAAGGTCTACAAGCGCTACTTCCCGGAGATGATCCAGCAGTTCATGGAGGCCGGGTATCTGGTCACCACGTATCTGACCCAGAGCCCCGACGACGCGGAGCGATACGCCGCCCTCTGCGGGGCCGACTACGACCGGGTGGTGTGCCTGGGCGGCGACGGCACCTTTGCCCAGGTGGTGGCCGGCATCAAGCAGTGCGGGAAGGACATGGCCATCGGCTACGTCCCCGCCGGGTCCTCCAACGACTTCGGCGCCCTCCACGGGCTCTCCTCCGATCTGGTGGCCGCCGCCCGGGACGCGGCCTCGGACCAGGAGAAGGCGGTGGACTGCGGCACCTTCAACGGCAAGCTGTTCGTGTACGTGGCTGCCTTCGGCGCCTTCATCGCCACCTCCTACGTCACGAGCCAGGACCTGAAGAACGCCCTGGGGCGACCCGCCTACTTCCTGGACGTGATGCGAGAGCTGCCCCGGATCAAGGCGGAGCATATGAAGGTCACCGCCAACGGCCAGACCTACGAGGGGGACTATATCTTCGGAGCCATCACCAACAACACCTCCGTGTCCGGGGTGGTGAGCCTGCCCGAGGGGGCCGTGGTCACCGACGACGGGAAGTTCGAGGTGGTGCTCATCGAGAATCTGACCACCCTGCCGGAGCTTTCCGACACGGTCTACTCCGTCCTCTCCGGGGACTTCATCTCCCAGCAGATCACCTTCTTCCACGCCAGCGAGATCACCATCGAGGCGGAGAACCCCTTCGACTGGACGCTGGACGGGGAGTATCAGAAGGGCTCCACCCTGGTCCATATCCAGAACCACCGGCAGGCTTTGCGGGTCTACGCCCCCGAGACGGGCGCGCCCGGGGAGCCCTTGCCCTGAACGCGCATAGGAGGCACATGCCATGCAAAGCGAGAAAAAGAAGGAACTGATCCGTTCCCTGAAGTTTTTGCTGTTCTCTATCTCGGCGGGGGCCATCCAGATCCTCAGCTTCACCCTGCTCAACGAGCTCCTTCACCTGCCCTACTGGGTGTCCTACCTTATCGCCCTGGTCCTCTCCGTGATCTGGAACTTCACCCTGAATCGGCGCTTCACCTTCCGGGCCGCCAACAACGTACCCGTGGCCATGCTGAAGGTGGCGGCCTACTACGCGGTGTTCACGCCCCTCTCCACCCTGCTCGAGAAGTATCTCACGGACACCGTGGGCTGGAACGAATACCTGGTGACCTTCCTCAACATGGTGATCAACTTCGTCACCGAGTATCTCTTCGACACCTTCGTGGTCTTCCGGGGCGCCATCGACACCAACGACCTCGCCCAAAGGGAAGCGGAGGAGGAGCGGGCTCAATAAACCCAGAAAACGCAAAAAGCGGCGCGAAGCCGCTTTTTTTCTTGTCTTTTACAGCTTTTTCATGACCGCCTGCACCAGCTCCTCCACCGGCAGCGTGCCGTCCAGGGTGAGGACCGGGCAGGGGAGCTGTTGCTGCCACAGGTCGTGGAGGGCCCGGCTCCGCAAGGGCGGGACGCCCTCGTCGTAGCGGGCGGCCCAATCGAGGAAGGCCTGGCTCTGGTCGTACATATCCCCGCCGGGGAGAACTCGCGCGCCGTACCGGGCGTACTCCCGCTGCCGAAGCCGCTCCATACGCACGGGCGTGGGCGTATCGAGCCGCACCGCCAGGGTGAACCGGGGGATCAGGGGGTCGCCCCAGCCCACCAGGGAGCCGGATAGGACCGCGTCCTCCGCCGTGTCCAAATCCCGTTCCATCAGCGCCAGCCGCTCCGGTATGGGCCGCTTCAGGGTGTACATGGGCTCCGCGGGCAGCCAGTAGTAGTCGTCGGTGTCCAGGAACCGGAAGCCAGCCCTGTCCGCCACGGCCCGCCCCAGGGTGCTGGTGCCGGAGCCCGAGGCCCCGAAGATGTGGATCACGCGCTTCATGCTTCCGGCAGGTTCAACCCTTTCAAGGCGTCGCCCAGGGCGTCCGCCAGGGTGAAGGAGGTCTGTTTCTTGGGGTTCACCGCCTCCCTGAGGGGGCCGATGACCGTGTTGAAGCGCCCCTCGTCCCGGTAGATGCGGTAGAGCTCGGCGGTGTTCCGGGCGTCCCATAGGGCGTCGTGCTGGTGGCCTTCGAAGCTGATGTCGGCGATGTTCACCGCCTGCTCCAGGGAAAGCTCCCGCTTCAGACCCACGGCTCGGGTGAAGATCTTCTGGAAGTCGGCCCACTTGTCCGCCAGCCGGTCCAGGGGGAAGCTTAGCTCCTTCATCCTCACCTCGCCCCGGAGCTGGTCAAGATCGCTGCCGCTCCAGGCGTAGACCGTCTCCGCGTCCTCGCACCAGGCGGCAAAGTCCTTCAGCACCGTCTCGAACCCCGCGGCGTCCGCCACCATGTCGTTGGTGATGCCGGTGAGCCTGGCGTACCGGGGCGGTATCTCCCCATAGGCGGGCTTCACCAGGGCCCGGAAGCTGTCGACCTCACGAAGGTCCTCCCCCAGCTTCACCGCCCCGAACTCGATGACCTCCTGCCGACACAGGTCCCACTGGCGGCGGAACTGCTTGTCCACCGGCTTCATCTCCAGGTCCATGAACACCCACGCCATATCCTTTTCTCCCGTTTACAGCTTTGCCTCGTACCGCCAGCCCTTGTCCGTCCGCGCCACGGGCGCGAACCCGCAGGCCGTGAAGCAGCGGATGGAGGCGATGTTGAAATCGTAAATCTCCCGCACGCCCAGGGTGGGAAAGCCCAGCTGCCGCCCCCGGTCCATGAGGGTTTGGATCACCTGCCGCCCCCGGTCCATGAGGGTTTGGATCACCTGCCGCCCCACGCCCCGGCCCCGGTACTCCGGCACGCCGATGACGATGGGCAGGTCCGTTCGAGAGAAGGCCACGTCCCCGATGGGCGCGAAGCCCTCCCCCGCCCTGGCTTCGATGAAATAGAGCTCCCCATGCTGGTCCAGGTAATCGTACATGTTGTACAGTGTCTCCCGGTCGTAGGGCCTTTTCACCCCGTCCACCAGGTACACGAGCTCCGGATCCTGATACCATGCGAACGCAAAATCGGCTGCCCCATCGTACCGGCGCAGCCGCAAAGTCTCGTTGATCTCCAGTATTTCGGGCTGTTCCACGCCCTCGATGGCCATGCTCAGCCCTCCGCCTTCTGCTGTTCCAGGGCTTTGTACTCCCGGGCGAAGTACCGCATGATGTCCTGCCGGGTGACGATGCCGATGAACATGCCCCGATCGTCCACCACCGGCACGAAGTTCTGCGTCACGGCCACGGACAACAGTTCGTCCATATCCGCCATCACGTTCACGGGCTTCTTCACGTCCGTCCGCATGGCCTCCCGAAGGGGTATCTGCTCCCACTCCGCCTTGTTCTCGTGCTGGAGCACCTGTCGGAGGAGGTCGCCCTCGGTGACGGTGCCGCAATACTGGCCCTCGTCGTCGATGACGGGGACCGCCGCAAAGCCGTACTGCCGCATCTTCTCTATGCCCTGCCGGAGGGTATAGTTCTTGTGCAGCACGCACACCTCCTGCTTCGGCTTCAGAAAGAACAACACATTCATGAGCTATCCTCCTGATATCACTTTATTATGCTTTGTGTCGAAAGTCAACCGACGCTCGCAGGAATACACAAACCATTCACAATCGCAGGCGGCCGATACAGGCGCCAGACCATTTGCGGCAAAAATGATATCGTTTTCTACTGGCAGGTAGAAATGGCGTACCGCCATTTCCATTATCCGATTGCCGCAAATTAGCCGTGTTTTCGACCTCTCGCGGTAGGTTACTACAGCTTCGGGTCGAAGAACACGGCTTCTGACGCGCTTTCTTGGCCGCCTGATCAGCTTGCCAAAATGTTTTTTGACAAGCTGAGGTCCGGCGTTTATCTCTGGGCTTTCAGCGTATGGGTGGGGCCCCAGTTGTTCAGGATTTGGACGGAGGAAAAGCCGGCGGACAGCAAGGCCTCCGTTTCGTGTTGGACAGTCAGGGGCGTGTCGTAGTGATACAGCCCCTCGTCCCGGATGCTCTGCTCCTGTTTGAGGCGAAGATACTCCGCGCACCGGAACCGCTCCTCCTCATCGGACGCGGCAAAATAATCCGTCAGGATAAAGTAGCCGCCCGGCTTCAGCGCCTGGCGGACTTTTTCGTATAAGGGGACCTTCTCTTCCATGGTGAAGTGGTGAAGCGATTCCACGGACACGGCGGCGTCGAAGGCGCCCTCCCCCAGCGGGACGTCGAAATAGGAGCCCTGCACCAGGGTCAACGCCTTGTCGGGGAACTTGCGGCGCAGCGCGTCCAGCATCCCCGGCGCCAGGTCGATGCCAGTGACCTTCGCCATGGGGACGGTTTCAAAGTAGTACCCCAGCTCCAACCCCGTGCCGCACCCCAAATCCAGGATCTTCGCACCGGCCGTCTGCGGCAGGCAGGCCGCTGTGAAGGGATAGAATTCCCGTGCCGACGCGATGCTCGTCAGCTGGTGATCCTCGTACCCCTGCAGGCGGGCGTCGAAAAACGCCCCCATTTCCTCCAGCTTTTTGCTTGGCCTCTCCAAGCTTTCCTCTGCCATGTCCCTGCCGCCTTGCGTCATTCGTCCTCCCCGTCGCCTTCCGCCCCGTCCTGGGCCGCCTGCTCCTCCTGCTGCCGGCGCTCCATCTCCTCCATATAGAGGAAGTAGCCCAGCTCCTCCATGCTCATCTTGTCCATGGTCATACCTCCTGTTTTATGAAATCATTGGTCTCCAGCCACCCCACGGACCGCTTCAGGGCCTCCACAGTCTTGGTCTCCAGGACACAGCGGGCGCCCCGACGCCGGGCTAGGGCCAGGCGGGCCGGGAGGTCGATATCGCCGTCGCCCAGGGCCAAGTGGTTCCGGGGCGGGGTCTCGGTGCCGTCGTGGATGTGGAAGTGGAGCAGCCTATCCTCATGGGCAAGAAGGAAGGGCACGTCCCGCTCGCCGGTGGCCTTGGAATGGCCGATGTCCCAAGTCAGGCCGAAGACGGGGCTTTGGAGCAGGTATTCGATGGCCCGCCGCTCGTAGGCGCGGAAGCCGTCCGTGTTCTCGATGACGATCCGCAGGGGGCTGTCCCCGATCCATGCCTCGCACAGGGACCGAAAGGCGGCAAAGGACGCCATATAGGTGTCGAAATCCCGGTCGTACATCTGCACCTTCCGATCCGGCAGGGTGATGTGGATGCCGTGGTGCATGTGCATGTTCAGCGTCAGGGGCTGGGCGCTGTCCCCGAACCGGTCCCGGAGGGGCAGCAGCGCCTTGGCCGCGGCCACGGTCCGGCGCACGGTCTCACGATACGCCTCCACCACCAGGGGATTGAAGTCCGCCACGTTCAGATTTTCGTCCAGGTGGATGGTGAAATAGACGCCCGCCTGCTCTCCCAGCCGCAGCAGCTCGTCCGTCTGCTCCAGCCGCGCCACCTGATACTCCGGGAAGTTCATGTTGAGCTCCACGAAGCTCAGGCCCAGCCCGGCGCACATGGCCACGTTGTCCTCCAGCGTCCTATTCTCGATCAGCGTCGGCATGCCGAACTCCATGGCTCCACCCCCTTCCTCTTTCCAGCAGTATACCGCGCCTGGCGCTCTTTTTCAAGCCGCGGCGGCCGCCCCCGCGATCTGCCCCATTTTCCCCCGTTTCGCCTCTTGACAAACCCGCGCTTTGCTGATATACTCCCTTATACTTCCTCAGGGAAGGTATTCGTCGCGGGGTAGAGCAGTCGGTAGCTCGTCGGGCTCATAACCCGGAGGCCGCAGGTTCAAGTCCTGCCCCCGCAACCAAAAAAGTGCCCTAATTTAGGGCATTTTTCCTTTTTGGTACATGGACAAAACAGATATTTTTGGATTTTGACGACACTTTGACGACACTTTGACGACACCGGCTTTTTGGAGGTGCAAATCAGCACCCACCGTTTTCAGTGTTTTATGCATAAAAAAGGCGGCAGATCGAGTTCCGATCCCCGCCGAATTTGAAGCAGTTTTACCTATCCTTTATAAAAACAGATTGACCTTGATGTTCTTTATGAATGTTGGTAATGTCCGGTAGACAACTCAAAAAATCCCTCTAAGAGATGAAGGATAATACGGGTTCTCGCTTACGTTTTACTTACAATATCATCATATAATTCTTGAATAGTATAGAGTTTAGCTGTATTGTTTGAAAGATATAGGCAATAGTGCTGCGCATCGTAATGCACTTCATAAAAACGAAGTTTCGGATTTATTGTTCTAATACATTCTTTTAATACACGGTCTGCTTTTTCTCCAAAGATAGCACATGCTAG